>NZ_JARGEF010000100.1:0-26564 GCF_033794725.1 Streptomyces sp. ID05-39B
CAGCAGCGGGGGGCGCGGGCGGCCGTCTGCGGTCAGCAGGCGCTCGGGCTGGTAGGAGGTGAGCCACCGTTCAAGAGCGGTGAACTCCTCCTGGCATTGCGCCGGCCGTGGCAGCGGCGTCTTGTGGACGGCAGGGGTCCCGGCGACCGGACGGCCCGCGACGCAGCCGGGAGCGCCGTGCCCCTTGTCGAGTGTCAGGACGAGAACGCTGCCCGGGGCGGGCGCGCCGAGAGGGCGAGCGGCATCGAGGGCGTCGGTGAGGGCACGGCGCAGGTCGGCGGTGCTGTGGCCGTCGCTGTAAAAGGGGCGGTAACCCAAGCCGGTGAAGTAGGCATCGAGTTCGGGGCGGGTGAGCGTGGACAGCAGGCTGGGGCCGCCCATGCGCTGGCCGTTGAGGAGAACGACGGGCAGGACGGTGCCGTGGCGGCCGGTGCCGGCCAGGGCGCGGGCTGCGAGCCAGGCGGAGGCGGTGGTGCCGGTCTCGCATTCGCCGTCGCCGATCAGCGCCACGGCCAGGCGATGGGGGGCGTCTAGGACGCTGCCCTGGGCGATGGCGGGAGCGGGGCCGAGCTGCCCGCCGGTGTGCGGTTGGCCAGGGATGAGAGGGGTGATCTCGCCGCCGAGGTCGGTGGGGAAGCCGGTCACGAGCGTGTGCAGGCCTTCGGCGCTGTGGGTGAGGTCGGGGTGGGCGGCGCCGAGGCGGCCGGTGAGATAGGCGTGGGCCAGTGCGGACGGCCCTGCGTGGCCTGCGCCGTGCAGAACCAGGACGTCGTGGGTGCCAGGCACCGTCTTCTGCAGGGGTCCCAGGGCGGCGAGGGCGCGGTTGACGGGCGGGCACACGCCCCAGTGCCCGGCCGGGCGGGGCTTGATGTCGGCCCGGGTGAGGGGACGCTCGAGGAGCGGGTTGTCCCGCAGGTAGAGCTGAGCGAGGCACAGATAGTCCAGGGCGTCGGCGACGTCGGCCACCGAGGTGTCGGGCACGGCTTGAGCGGCGGCACGGGCCAGGTCAGCCCACATCTGATGCTCCCTCGGTCAGGGCCGCGGCGACGGCACGGGGATGGACGGTTCCTTCGCGGTGCAGGCGGGGCGCTCTGGTCGTGGGGGCAGTCGACGATCGTCATGTGCCGTGCCTGCGGGCAGATCCCGCCGTCGACGACGGCGGCAATTTGGCCCCCGGTCTGCGCGTTGAACGAGGCGACGTGGTTGGTGGTGAGCGTGGGATGGTCGTCCGCCGTGGCGGCCGGGGTGGAGATGCTGCACGCGGCCGCGGACAGCGGCTCGCCGGTCAGGCGGAGCAGCTGTCCGAGGATGCCCTCGGGGCAGCCGACGAGCGCGGGGGTGCCGATGGCGGGGAGCCGGGCAGCGTCCGCCCGCCACGGCAAGCGCTGTGCCAGTTCGCCCGGCCACAGGTGTCGGGCGAGGGCGCACGCATCCGTGCTGAGCAGAAAGCGCGCCTGGGCAGCGGGCAGGTCATCGAGGAGGAGGAGCAGCGGCTTGCGCTCGGGGCGCTGCTTGATGCGCAGGATGGCCGCGGCCGGATCGGCGGCGCGGGCGGCCAGCATGTACCAGCGCGGCGTGGGCACGGCCACCACGGCGCCGCCGGTGAGCAGTTCGGCTGCCGTGTCGAGCTGGCTGGTGGTCAGGATGTCCATCAGGTCTCCGCTCAACTCTCGGCGTCAGGAGCCGGGGCGGGTTTCGGCGGCCAGGGCGGCGAGGCCGGGATACTCCAGCCACGGATCGGTGAGGGCGGCCTCGGCGAGGCGGGAGTGGTCGGTGTGCCTGATGCGGAAATAGGCCATCACCCGGGGCACCGGGCTGGTGTTGATGCCGGCGCAGTGCGGCACGAGGTGGTGCATCACAATGACGTCGCCGGGGCGCGCGGTCAGCGCGGTGCCCTCCTGGCGGGCGACGTCGTCCGGGGTCTGCACAGCCTGCCCGCGTGTCCATTCCTCGGCGAAGTAGCGGGCCATGCGCTTGTGGCCGCTGGGCAGATAGTGCAGGGCGCCGGCGTCGCCGGTGGCGCTGCCGGACAGGACGACGCCGGCGATCAGGGTGAAGGTGTTGAGGTCCTGGGGGTGCAGATGGGGACAGGACACTCCGTCGACGTGCATCGCTTTGACCGGCTGCTCGGCGCCGTACGGTAACCGGATCTGGATCTGGGCCGTGGCGAGGGGGGCGGTGGGGGAGGGGTGCAGGAGCTGGGTGACGAGCTCGTGCAGCCCGCTGTCGTGAAACAGGCCGAGCAGGTCCGGATGGCCGGCCAGGTTGGGGGCGAAGGTCTGGTTCGTGTACGCGGTCAGCCGGGTGGGGTCGTAGTGCTCGCGCATCCACGCGTCGACGAGGTGGGCGGCGGGCTGCAGGAGCCGGGCGGGGATCATGCCGCGGCGTATCAGGACGCCGTCGGCGACGAAGGTGTGCAGTTCGTTCCGGGTGAGCGGGGCGGGAACTGGCATGGTGAACCTCCAGGCAGTGATACGAGGCGGGCGGGGACACCGGTGGGGTCCCCGCCCGCAGGCGTCACGAGGGATCAGGGGCGGCGGGCGATCAGGACGTCGAAGCGCGCGTGCTCGATCAGGACGTCCGCGTCGGCGTGTTCGGTCAGCAGGGCGAGGGCCCGCTCCTCGAACTCCTTCACGCGGTCGCCGAACAGGGGACGGGAGGCGAAGGACGTCGAGTACAGGTAGCCGACCACCGCCTCGGGGGTCCAGGGCCGCTCGACGGGGATGGCGTGTTCCTCGACGTCGGCGAAGGCGGACTCGGCGAGGATCTCCCGGTAGGGGCGGTCGTGGGCCGCGTAGGTCTTGTCCTTGCCCGCCCGGCGTTCGCTGCCGGTGTACTCCTGGATCAGGGACCGCAGGGCGTCCGTCCAGGCCGAGCGGGCCGTCCAGAGGCTGCCGTCCCCCATGACGACGACAGCGGCGTCCTTGGCCGTACATCCGTCGAGCAGCGACAGCACGGCCGGCTGATCCATCCAGTGAAACGCGCGGCAGACGGTGACCATGTCTGCCTCCCAGTCGGCGTGGGGCGGGACGAACTCCTCGGCCGGCTTGTTGTGCAGACGAACCGTCGTGTCGGGCAGTTGAGCCAGGGCCTTGTCGGCTTCCGCGAGCATGCCGGGGTCTCGTTCGACGACGTCGATCTCGGCGAAGGCAGCGTGCAGGGCGGCGGGCACTTGCCCGGTGCCCGATCCGAGGTCGAGGAGGACCGGGTGCTGCTTGGCGGCGACCGTCTGGCTGAGGAGACGGACGGCAGCCTCGGGGATGCCGGGCCGGTAGGCGGCGTAGTAGGGGGCCGTGTCAGCGAACTCGCTCATGACGTTTTCCCTTGTTCTGGTGGGGGCGGGGCCTTGGCGGCCCGCTCGATGTGGGTGACCGCGGTGTCCAGGTCGGGCACGGTGTGCACCCGTCTGGGATGGGCGGCCAGCAGGCGCCGGGCCGTATGGTCTGGCGTAGCTGAGGTGATCCACAGTGCCTGTGCGCCGGCGGCGAGAGCGCCTTGCGTCGCAGGCGAAGTTGTCGCCTACGTGCAGGACTTCGGACGCCGGCACGCCATGGATGGCGGCCACCGTCAGTACAGCCTGCGGATCGGGTTTGGCGAACCCGAGTCGCCAGGAGGGGTAGTGGCCGGCGAGGTGCGGTGCCAGTAGTCCCGCCAGGTCGCAATCGTGTTCGTCCCAGTACGTGACGTTCGACAGGGTGACCACCGGCACGTGGCGTGCGATCCGGGCGACCGCATCGCGGGCGCCGGGCCACAGGGCGAAGGGCTGAGGCCGGTGCTCGTACGGGAAGGACCCAGGATCCACTTTCAGGGCCTGGCAGAGCGCCCGGATCGCGGCGGTGTCCTCGGGTGAGACGTGGTGCAGGTGTTGCTGGACCAGCTGCTTCGCCTGCTCTCGGGGCAGGGGGGAGAGCGCGGCCAGCCGCTGGGTGATCGTGGTCCCGGTGGGTGCGCCAAGGGTGTAGCCGACGTCCAGGCTCACCAGCCGCACGCGGGCGGCGTTCACCGCGTCTCCGCCAGGGCCGTGATGATCGCCTTGATCCGCTGCGCTCGCACCGGGCCGCCCTCCCGGGCTTCCCCGAGGAAGGTCAGCAACTGGCGGGCCTCCGGCTCGCTCCACGCGTCCGTGTCGATGCCCGCCGCCGCGGCGGCTCGGGCGAAGTCCTCGGGAATCACCGGCGGCCGCCATCCGTGCGGCAGCATCAACGTGCCGGTGAAGGCCTGCCCGTCGGAGGCTGCGGGCAGCTCCTGGCCCGGCAGCGGGGACAGGACGGTGACGTCGTCGAAGGTGAGGATCCGTACCTGAAGTAGGCACGGCACCGGGGCGTCACCAAGGACGAGGGTCGCCGTGAGGAAGGTGGCGTGGCCCGTCAGTCGCTCATCAAGGACGAACAGATGGGTGCGGCCGCGGCGTTCTTGCTGCGTGCCGGTAACCGGCAGGTCGCCGGTGCCATCAGCAGCGCACCTCCAGCCCCAGCCCCGGGCCCTCGGGCAGTGCAGCCCAGCCGTCTACCGGCACGACCGTGCCCGACAGGGATCGCTGCCGCCTCGGCTCCCAGACCACCTGGTACTCCACCGGCCCGGCCACGTGCGGGAAGGCCGCGGCCAGGTGCAGGGCGGGCAGGAACGCCCTCCCGTGCAGGTGGACCGGCACGCCGGCCTGCTCGGCCAGCGCCATCCAGGTGCAGGCTTCGGTGATACCGCCGCACCACGCCACATCGAACGTGAACGCGGCCGGCCCCAATTCCAGCAGTCCCCGGGCCGCGCTCGCGTCGCTGAGGCGTTCACCAAAGGCGATCGGAAGCGAGGACGCCGCGCACAGTTCGCGGTAGGCGTCCTCCACATGAACCAGGCGATCAGTGTCGAGCAGTACCGCACCACGGGCGACCTTCTGAAAACCGAAGCCCAGACCCGCCGAGCCTCCGTCAGCCTGCTCACTTCAATCGCCAAGGACCTCGCATGAACGGCAAGACCCGCATCGACCACGCAAGGCTCCTGGAGCAGATCAACGCCGCAACCTGGGTCAAGAGCAGGCACAGCGGCGGCGGCACCAACTGCGTGGAGGTTGCCTTCCTGCCGCAAGTCGTCTGCTTCCGCGATTCCAAGAACCTCGACCAGCGACCGCTGCTCTTCACCACCAGCGCCTACGACGCCTTCATCGGCGGTCTTGAACAGTCGGAACTGCCCCTCTGAGCCACAACACTGAGCAACGCATCTGAGCCCTGGGAGCGCAGCGCCCTACGTGAGCCTGCGAAATCCAGCATTGACGCAGCGCCTCTCCCAGGTCGCGGTGGTGGTGAGCGGCCCCAACTCCGCTTCTCGCCGCTGTCGTGTCCGGCGTCCGCCGTGCGCTCCCGGCCATGGCCGATCACGTGTCAGCTTCGGCTGTGCTTGTTGGTCCGGGCTGCGGTCTCACCGAAGTAGGTTGTGGCGTGTCGTCGGTGGTGCAGGAGGAGTGCGGGTGGGTGCGACCGAGTCCAATGCTGGGGATGATTTCCACTTCTGGTGGACGGCTGGGCAGGCTCTTGAGCTCGTTTCCCCTGGCACGGAGCTTGAGCTTGTCACGGTCGAGGGCCTCGCTCTTGTTTGACGACCCGGACGAGCAGTACGAGACGGTCGATGTCGCCGATGGCGCCGAGGTCGTCGACGACCGCGAGGGTCAGCAGGAACGCGCGCAGCGCGGCCGGCAGGTGGGTGGACAGGACCGCCAGGACGGCGAGGGCGAACGCGATATCGGTGGCCATCGGCACCGCCCACCCTTGCAGGCTTCCCCCGCCCGCCGAGGCGGTCGCGGCGTACAGGGCTGCCGGTACGGCCATTCCGCACACCGCGGCGATCACCGGCAGCGCCGCGGTCGCGGGAGTACGCAGCTCGCCGACGACGAGTTCCCGCTTCAGCTCGATCCCGGCGACCAGGAAGAACACCGCGAGCAGCCCGTCCGCCGTCCAGTGCCCCACCGACAGGTCCAGGCCCAGGGCCGGTATCCCGAAACGGAAATCCCGTATCTGCTCGTACGCCCCGCTCCACGGGCTGTTCGCCCACACCAGCGCCACCACCGCGGCCACCAGCAGAACCAGCCCGCCGACGGTCTCGGTGCGCAGCGCACGGGCGACGGCCTGGCGCTCGGGAAGCGGCAGCAGGCCCAGGAAATACGAACGCGAGCGGACACCGGACACGGCGAGAAGTCCTCCGGAGCGTCGACGAAAAAGGGCACACGGCCCCACGGACGCCGACCAGACTTCCCGGCTGGCTTTGTCCACTTCAAGTGGCAGCGGCCGTCGGCTGGTTTGGGCAGCAGTTGAGCCCAGGCGCGCGGGCGAATCTTGACGAGTTTGACGGTACGGTGCTCGCGTCCGTTGGACGGATGCCATGATCACTAACGGCCTCGCACCTTGGCACGCCACCCGGCAGTGCCGGGCGCAGCGCGACCAACGGAAGGGACCCGGCATGCGCAGACTCGTCCACTACATCGCCACCACTCTCGATGGCTTCATCGCGGGCCCGGACGGCGGGGACCCAACCGGTCCCAACGGCTTCTGGCCCATACCTGAGGACTACATACAGCACCTCGTGGCCGAGTACCCGGAGACGCTGCCCGTCCAGGCCCGGCAGGCACTGTCCGTCACCGCGGAGGGCACGCACTTCGACACCGTGCTGGAGGGGCGGCACAGCTACGAGATCGGTCTTGCGGCTGGCATCACCGACGCCTATCCCCACCTGCGGCACCTGGTATTTTCCCGGACCCTGACCGAGAGCCCGGACCCGGCCGTCGAATTGGTCGCCCACGACCCGGTGGCGACCGTGCGCGAACTCAAGCAGCAGGATGGCAAGGACATCTGGCTGCTGGGCGGCGCCGAGCTCGCGGGCTCCCTGTACGCCGAGATCGACACGCTCATCCTCAAAGTCGGCCCGCTGACCATCGGCGACGGGATTCCGCTGTTCTCCCGCAAGGCTGCCTTCGACCCGCGCACCTGGACACTCGCAGACCACACCGTCCTCAAGAGCGGCGCGGTGTTCCTCACCTACACGCGCGTCGGCAGCTGAACGCTCCGGACGGGCGGCGCTTGTGGAGGCCGGGCGCGGGCGCGCCCAGAGGGTCGGTCACGCAGGCGCCGCCGTGCCGCACGCCAGGGCCGTGGACGGCTGCAACCGAGGTGGGTAGGGCAGGGGCCGACCCGAGCCGGCCGCAGGAGGCGCGACCTTCGGCATCCGCAGCATGACCAGCACCTTTCACCAGGAGCATCCCGATGCTGCCCTGGCAAGAGACCGGTGCCTCCCAAACTCATCAACACCACCCGTCCGTGGAACGGGGCGCCTCCCAAACTCATCGACAAGCGCCATCACTACTGGGGCTCTGGTCCACTTTCTGTGGATGGCTCACCGACAGTGATGTCAGTGGCATGTGGTGAGATGGCCGCGCTTTATCAGCCGCCTGGTGGGAGATCATTCCGATGCCTGTGTACCCGTCGCTGACCCGTGCTCTGGCTGAGGCTTTGGTCGGTGTCCTCTGGTTCGTTGAGGGGTGCGAGGACGAGCAGATGGATCCGGATGACGCGGTCAAGGTCTTGGAGGGTGTCGCTCATCTGGTGACTCAGCTGTCGAGTGATCAGCGAAGCGAGTTCATCGACCTACTCGGTTCGATGGCTGCAGAGGAGGCCGATCCTTCGCGCCGCGAGTTCTTGGAGGGCTTCCCTGATGGTTTTGGACTCGTTGAGGACGACTCCTGACCTGGGATCTATGCGTAGAGCAGGACGCGCTTGCGGAGGAGTTCGAAGCCCGCGCGACCGAACATCTGACGCTTGAGCATCTTGATCCGGTTGACGTGGCCTTCGACGACGCCGGAGTTCCAGGGTTGTGAGAGGCCGGCGATGACGGCGTCGATGTCGCGTTCGAGATGCTGCGCGAATCGGCGGAGACTGGGCAGTTCGGTGGTCGCGGTCGCCGCTGCGATCCAGTCGGGTAGTTGGTCGCCTTGCAGGTGGGTGAGCATGTGGGCGAAGGAGCGCACGTGCTCGGCGAGTGCTGCGAGTTCGGGGCAGTTGGCCAGGGCGGCTTTGAGGTGAAGTCGGTCGTTCTCGTTCAGTGCGTCGGGGTGGGTGAGGCTCCAGCGTGTGACGGCTCGGGCAGATGGCGGCCGTGGCCCGACGGGCTGGGGCTTGCCGCGAAGTGTCCTGCTGACGTAGTCGCGGACGCTGCCGTAGCCGCGTGGGTAGCCCTGTTCTTTGATCTCTTCCCATAGTTTCCAGGCGTTGGTGCAGCCTTCCTGCCAGCGCTGGTCGAGGTAGGGCTTGTAGGGATCGAGTTTGGTCGCTCGGCTTTGCCACTGGCCGGTGAACAACTCCTCCGGGGTGGTGGCGCGGGAGAAGCGCAGGATGGTGTTGAGGGTCATGCCGAGTTGCCGGGCGACGGACCGCTTGCTGTGTGCGGCGTCAAGGAGCGCGTGGATGGTGGCGTGCTTGGCGCGGGTGCGTTCGGCGAAACGGTGGCCCGTCGGCCAGGGCGATGACGCAGCCGGCTCCGCCTTCTCCTGCGGTTGGTCCGCCGGGGCTGGAACGGGACGCAGGCAGCCGCGATGCTGGTAGACGCATTTCTCGGCGGCTTCGCACAGGTTGTGCCAGAGGTGCCATCGGTCGGCGACCTGGAGGGCTTGTGGGGCACCGCGGGTGGCGCCTTCGGCGAAGAAGGGCGCACGGTCGCGGCAGACGATCTCGATGCCGGGCTGTTCGGCGAGCCAGGCCGCCAGCGTGTCCGCCTCCCGGTCCGGCAGGAGGTCCACCGGGCGACGTGTCTCGACGTCGACGAGCACAGTTCCGTAGATGTGTCCCTTTCGCTGGGCGTTTTCGTCCACGCCGACCACGCGGGGCGTGGCGGTAGGCGGGTCCGGCAGCGAGGCGATCAGTCTCAGCAGGGTGTTCCGGTTCACCGGCGCCCCGAAGGCGTCCGTCATCCGGGCGCCGGCCCGGCCCGCGAGCGCAAGACCGACCGAGATCAAAGTCGCTCGCAGTCGCTCGGTCCGCCGGCCGAACCGGCGGGTGAGCCCGGGCACCTGCTCGGCGAAGGTCTTGCGCGGACAGGAGTCCTCCGCGCAGACGAATCGACGCACCCGTAACGACACCACGACGAACTTGCCGACCGCTGGCAGATCACGGGGAAATCGCAGGTACGAACCGTGTATTCGGCCCGACAAGCACCCGCATCCCGGGCAGGCCGCCCGCCTGACGGTGTCCGGGCCTCGACCCGGACACTCGTGTCGGTCACCTCGACCGACTCTACGAACACGCCCTCCACTGAGGAGAACAGCAACTCATCCAGCTGCGGCCGTACTTCGTTCACGGCGCAGCACTGTCGACCACACCGCATTCCGGCCGGGCGATTTTCGGGCGACCTCAACCGCCGCCACACGAAGACCGACAGTCACGCTGCGTACGCGACCACAAGAAGTGGACCAGAGCCGCACGTCAGTTACGAAGCCACAGCGCCGACCCCGTCCGGCTGGGGGAGCTCTTCGGCCTGTCCAACCTCTCCGCCACCGGCTACGTCCTGTCGGCACACCCGCAACGGTCCTATCGCCCCGTAAGGTCCGTCCCGCAGCCAGTCCGGATCTGCAGTTGTGCTGGCCGTGACGACAACTGCCGGATCTCCAGGCTTCCCGCTGGTGTGCATTTCGCCGGGCCCGGTTTCGTCAGCGCCGGCAGTCAGATTGGACGTGGGGAGCGGTCGGTGCTCTTCGGGGAAACGAGAGGGGCGGCGCCGTGGCGGCGTTGGCGTCGGCTGTATTCGGTGATGGCCTGCCACAGGTCACGCCGGTCGACGTCGGGCCAGTAGGCGGGGGTGAAGTGCAGTTCGGCGTAGGTGGCGTACCAGGGCAGGAAGTTGGAGGTGCGCTGTTCGCCTCCGGTGCGCCACAGCAGGTCGACGTCGGGCATGTCGGGGTGGGGCAGGTGGCGGGCGAAGTCGTCCTCGCTGATGTGGTGGGGGTCGATGTCGCCTGCTCGGGCTGCTTGGGCGAGGGCTGCGGCGGTGCGGGTGATTTCGTCGCGGCCGCCGTAGTTGATGCACATGGTGAGGGTCAGGCCGGCGCGGGTGTGGGTGCGGCGCTCCGCGCGCTGGAGTGCTTGGACGAGTTCCTGGGGGAGTTTGTCGGGGTGGCCCAGCCAGCGTTGGCGTACGTCGAGGTCGCGGAGGGGGCCTTCGTCGAGGTCGTGCCGGATGGCTTCCAGGATGGTGGTGATTTCGTCGGTGTCGCGTTTCCAGTTCTCGGTGGAGAACGCGTAGACGGTCAGGTGGCGCAGGCCGATGTCCAGGGCGCCGCAGACGATCTCGTGGACGGCGGCGGTGCCGGCATGGTGACCTTCGGGGCGGGGCAGGCCGCGCTGCTGGGCCCAGCGGCCGTTGCCGTCCATGATGACCGCCACGTGGGCGGGCATCTGATCGGCGGCGATCTGCGGGGGCCGGGCGCCGCCTGGGTGTGGTGGCGGGGTTCGCCGGGCGGTGTTCTCGGCTGCCGGGCGCGGAACGTGCGCGGTCACCTCGGGTCGTCGGGGCCCCGGCACGGTGAGGGGGGTCAGGCTCCAGGCCAGGCCCGCGCGGAGGCGGGCGGGGGCGAAGATGCGAGTGCGGGTCACGACGGACAGGCGCGGGGGCCGCTTCAGCAGGGCAGGGCCGGCGTCGACAGCGTCGAGCTGGGCGCGCAGCAGGCAGGCCGCCGTGTCGAGCATGTTGGCGGCGCCCGGGTGCATGCCCGTGGTCATGGCGGGCCTGGTCACCCATTGGCGGGCCAGGTCCGTCAGTTCTGCGATCAAGGCCGCAACGGCCGGGCTCCAGCGCCTGTGCCGCAGATCCTCTTCCGCGTCGGGAAAAGGGTCCAGAGCCTCCTGAGGCAGGAGCAGGAGCCCGTGAGCGAGGTCGGCGCTCAGGTCCGTGAGGATGTCGGTGAGCTGGGCCCCGTCGATGAACTGCTTGTAGTCCCTGTGCCGGTCCAGCCTCAGCGTCATCGGCGCCCCGGCCTGTTCGAACAGGTGCCGTACATGGTCGACCCAGGGCACCAGCGCCTCGCACCAGGCACGCCACTCGGCCCAGTCGGCGAAGCGCCGGTCGCGGACGTCGCCGACGGTGCTGCTCACGGCACCTTGCAGGTCGGGCAGGTCCAGACGCCACCGCAAGGCGGTGTCCACCAGGGCGTGGCGGACCAGGTCCGTGCTGGTGCCGGCCGCCAGGTCGCGTTGCAAGGCTTGTGACCACGCTTTGACGCGGGCCTCACGCTCGGCCGGGTCTACATCCCGCTGGTCGGCCAGGTCGTCCAGGACGCTCGCTGCCGCCCACAGTGCCCAGCAGGCCGGGCGCAGGGCGGCCGGCACCAGCTGGAAGAGGGCGTGAATTCCGGGGTCGTGCACGCGTGTGATGCGGTGGCACAGCCGGTACGCCGTCCGCAGCCGGGACTCTTCACCGGTGAGGGGCCGGGCGGGGGTCCGCCCGAGCCGCGCATGCGTGGAAACGTACAGGTCTGCAGCGGCGGGCTGCGGTTTGGCGCGCATATCGGGATCCAGGACCTCAGTGTGCTTCTGTGTCGGGCACGGCGGCCGATGGCGCGAGAGCTCGGCCAGGTGCGGGAAGTACGGCCTTGCCGCTTCCTGACCCGGAACCTGGGATCTGGGCCGTTGTGGGCAGGGCGGTGCCGGTACCGCGGCGGAAGCCCAGCAGGGCGATGAGGGCGGCCCCGGTGAACCAGGTGAGCTGGATGGCCAGACAGCCCGGTACCGGGCTGGTGGAGAATCCGGCCGCCGTGCCGGCCTGCATGGCCCCGTAGGAGGGCAGGTAGCGCAGGAGTGGGTTGTCGGACCCGGAGCTCATGATCGGGTTCTGCAGAACAAGGTCGATGATGCTGGTCATGACGATCGCGAACATGCCCTCGACCTCGCGGCGCAGCACGGAGCCGAAGCCGACGCCCAGAGCGCCGTAGATGAGTGCGGCGCAGAACAGCGCGGCGGCGAGCAGGAGGGGCTGGCGGGGTGTCCAGGTCAGGCAGGCGATGGCGGTGGCGTAGGCGGCGACCACCGCTGAGACCAGAGCCAGTGCGGTGACCTTGGCCAGGACGAGGTGGGCGCGGGGGTAGCCGGCCATGGCCAGCCGGCGGTCGAAACGGCTGCCGGAGTACGTGGCGGCGAACATCATGAAACCGGTGATCAGTGTGACGGCGTTGAGGGCACCGCTGATCGCGGTCAACTCGTTGCCGGGCGGGGAGAGCGCCTCTCCGGTGGCGTGAAGCCGCATCGGGGCCGGGGTCTGCGGAAGCACCGTGAACGCCAGGAAGGTCCACAGCGGCACGAACAAGGCGACCAGGACCAGGGCGAACCGGTTGCGGCCGTGCTCGACCAGCGTGAACCGGGTGGCCACAGCGAAGCGGATCAGGTGAAACCTCACGCGGCGACCGCCTCATCCTGCCGGAGCATCCCGGCGTCCAGGCGCCACAACTCATCCAGACGCTCCGTGTCGTACGCCAGGTGAGAGACGACCAGGACCGAGCGTCCCGTGTCCCGCAGCCGCCCGGCCAGGTCCCAGAACCGCTGGTAGGTGTCCCAGTCGAAGCCCTGATACGGCTCGTCCAGAAGAAGTACCTGCGGATCGTGCATGAGCGCCAGCGTCACGTTCAGCTTCTGCCGCGTGCCACCGCTGAGCACCCCTACCCGCTCATCGGCGTATCCGGTAAAGCCCAGGATCTCCATGATCTCCTCGGCGTAGCGCACATCGGCCAAGCAGTACGCCGTCTGGAAGAACGTCAGGTGCTGCCGGACGGTCAGCGCGTCATTGAGCACCACGTGCTGAGGGCAGTACCCGAACCGGCCATCATGGCGGACCATGCCGCGTGTGGGCCGCAACTCACCAGAGAGGATCTTCAGCAGCGTGGACTTGCCGGCGCCGTTCTCCCCGACGATTCCGCACAGCGTCCCGGCCCGAAGCCGCAGATCAACACCTTGCAGGACCACGCGCCGCCGGTAGGCATGGTGCACATTCTTGACCTCCACGCCCGACTCTCCACCCGTAGCCCCTGGACCGAACGAGTGGCCTAACGATCAAGAGGTGGAACAGACACGAGCCCCATGCCACCGGCGTCGCGGCAACGGAGCCAGCAGCGTTCATTCAAGGGCCGCGAGTGACGATGCTGATCGGCGCGCTGTGGATGTCCAACCCTCCTCACGCACACCTCCGCCACCCACGTCGCCGACTTCGTCACCGACCAGCTCCCCGAACCCCGCAGCGACTTGGTCCTCGCCTGCGTCCTGGAGCTGACCGACACCAGCGACGGGGCCCGCTTCTGGTGGCAGTACGCCGCCGGGGCCGGCCACGGCGCCGCCGCGTACTGCCTCTACCTCCACCTCCTGGCGCTGGGCGAGCCAGACACCGTCGACTGGTGGCACCGTCAGACCGACGACGTCCAGCCCTCACCAGAGGCCTCCGTGGAGGAACACGACTCCGGCGAACACCCCGACAGCCCATGGCGGGCAGCAGAGCACCGGATCACGAGCACGTCCACCACCACGATCCTGCGGGTCCTGCGTCACCTCGCGAAGTACACCGTCCGGCCCCGCCCCGCAGCCGTCACTGCGCGAGGCAGCCGACAGCGATGGCGTTGTTCGAGTGCTGCCCGTCCAACACCGGCCCTCGACTCGTTGACCGTGCTCACAGCAGGGGCGCAGATTCCGTGCGACGCGGCCAGCAGTGCGTGGCAAGGCTGCTCGCCGAACGCGCCGGAGAGCGTGGCGTAGGCGCTACTCAGACGGTGACTTGATCACGCTGGGTGCAGAACCCGTATCGCGGGGACCCAGCGACATCCGCGGCGGGGGACCGCCCCCGCCGCGGATGGGCCGCTCAGCCGTCTCCGCTGGGTGAGGGTGTGACCGGGCCGGGCCAGGCGAAGGCGTTGGTGTAGAGGCGTACCTTCGGGTCCTTGGTCCGGTAGTAGCCCACCGTGTCGTAGGCGGTGATGGCGAAGTCCAGCCTGCCGTCGCCGTTGAAGTCCGCGACGGCGATGCGGGCGGTGGACTCGGTGCTGACCTGCTGCTCGATGAGCGTGTTCCCCTGCGCGTCGAGCTTGTAGTACCAGACGCCCTGCGCCGGAGCGGGCCCCCGCATGCCGATCAGGAACTCGTCGTCCCCGTCGTTGTCGAAGTCCGCCACGACCACGTGATGTCCTACGGCGTCGTACTGGGCGCTGGGATGGGCAAAGACCTTCAGTACCTTGCGCCGCCACGGTTTGGCGAACGGCGAGGCGGTGCCGTTGGGCCGCACGTAGGCCGCGACGGTGTTCCCGTGGAACGGCTCCAGCGTGACGATCACCGCGCAGGACCGCCCGCCGATCCGCCCGACCGCGAGGTTGCCGCTGCCCTGGAAATAGCGGCCCAGTTCCGGCGACTTCTGCGGTGGCACGCCCGTGCCGAGGGTGACGTGTTGCCAGGGGCTGCCCGGCGCGGCGCCGGGACCGGGGCCCAGCCAGCTGATCCCCTCACCGCCGGCCAGCAGGAACGACTCCCGGTCCGGTCGCGGGGTGCCGGGAAAGCGGGCCGAGACCACACCGTGCACGACGGTGAAGTGCGAGGTGTCCACGGCCCGGCCCGGCCACGTCTCGGCGGTCAGCACGTCGTCGGGGAGGTCGTACAGCATGACGTGCACGGGCGAGTGGACGCCGGCTTCGCCGCCCTGCGGACCGACCACCGGGAAGGCGGCCAGCTGCAGACGCCGGTCGGTGGTGAAGTGGCCCAGCCGTAACCGGTGGGTGGCGACCAGGTCCGCCACGTGCCGGCGGGTCCACGGGGCGTCCCACTTGCCCGCGCCGGGGTTCTGCAGCCAGGAGATCTTGCCGTCCCGGGGGCCGCAGTTGAACATGCAGTTGCCGTAGTCGTGGCTGAGGACGAGGTCCGGCAGACCGTCACCGGTGAGGTCCTCGGTGTCCAGCGCGACGGGCTTGCGGCCGGTCAGGGACACGATGGTCCGCTTCGTCCAGGACGGGTTCTGGTACCAGACGACCTCGCCGCGGCTGAGACCGGAAGCGACCAGGTCGGGGCGGCCGTCGCCGTCGATGTCGACGGCCTGGAGGAAGTAGCCGTCGCGGGGGTCGGCGTCGATGACCGACTCGGTGAACTTCGGCGTGGCGTGTACGGTCACCTCCCCAGCTCCTTCCTCAGGTACTCGCGGGCCAGCTTGGCGTAGTACAGCGGTGGTCGCCGGCCGTGCGGGTCCTGCTCGGCCTCGACGACCAGCCAGCCCTTGTACTGCTTGGACTCCAGGGCCTTAAGGACGGCCGGGAAGGGGACGTCTCCGGTCCGGTCGCCCGGGACCGTGAAGATGCCCGCCCTGACGAACTCCTCGAAGCCGGCCGAGGCCAACCCGGGCTTGTGGCGTACCGCGGGGCGGATGTTCTTCAGGTGTACGTGCCGGATGCGGTCGGCATGCGCGTTGATCACCGCCACCGGGTCGCCGCCAGCCCAGTGCAGATGGCCGGTGTCCAGCAGCAGATGGACGTACTGGGCGTTGGTGCGCCGCATGAGCGTGTCCACGTCGTCCTGGGTCTGCACCCCGGTGCCCATGTGCGGGTGGTAGACCAGCTGGAAGTCCCGCTCCTTGGCGAGCCTGCCGATCTCGTCGAGCCCTTGGGTCAGCGCCCTCCAGTGGTCCTCGGTGAACACGGGCTTGGATTTGCTGAGGCTGATGGGCATGAGGTGGATGGAGTTGCCGAACTCGGCCACCCCGATGCTCCGGGTCTTCACCGGGCCCTGGATCGCGTCGAGGAAGTCCATCCGCTCCCGGAAGGCGGCGATGGTCGGCTCGCGCATGCCGGGCACGGTGAAGAACGTGCTCACCCACGGCTCGGTGACGCTGAGTTCGCGCAGCGCGAGCGCCGTGTTCAGCGCGTCCACGTCGGTGGGGAACTTGTGGCCGATGCTGCACCCTTCGAAGCCCGCCAGCCTGATCTCGCTGACGCACTGCTCGAAGGGGATGTCGTCGCCCAGCAGCGGGAAGTCGTCGTTGGTCCAGCAGGTCGGTGTGATGCCGAAGTGTGTCTCGGGCAGCCTGATCGGTGTCATGGTCGTCCCTCCCCTATGCCTTCAGGAGCTCGGCAGGATCGTCTTGATCTTCTCGACCGCTTGCAGCGCCATGGCGACGCTGGTCAGCGTGGGGTTGGCGGCGTTGCCGAACGGGTGCAGGCCGTTGCCGCCGAGGAAGAGGTTCTTGACCTTCCACACCTGCGAGTTGGGGTCGACGACGCTCGTCTTCTCGTTCTTGCCCATCCGCGTGGTGCCCGCGATGTGCAGCGGCAGGCCCGGGGTGAGGAACTGCGGCTCCGATCCGGGCATGAAGCCGCCGAGCTGGGCGGCGACCCGCATCATGTGGTCCATCATCCTGCCGCAGTCGGCCCGCTCCTCCTTGGTGAGCTCGAAGTGGAACGTCGGCTGGGGCATGCCGAAGGTGTCCTTGATGTCGCGGCTGAAGGTCACCCGGTTGCTGCGCCGCGGCCGGGACATCCCGAACCACCTCAGGTCGACGATGAGCCGGCTGTCGATGTTGGGCGGCACCTCGCCGTAGCTGAAGGCGTCGCGGTGGATCTGGCAGTGCCAGGGCTGCCCCGGTACGGCCGGGATCCACAGGTTCGGCTCCAGCTCGCCCTTCGGGAATGGCACGGGGTCCGCGCCCGGGGTCTTCTCCTGCTGCTTCTGCTTCTGCTTGTCGATGTACTCCTTCACCCGCGTCTTGGCGTCGGGGTACTTCTCCAGCAGGGTGACGACGTCGTCGAGGATCGACTGCTTGAGCACGGTCTGGCAGAACGCCATCGGCTGCTCGGTCAGGTAGCGCCCGTTCGACTCGCTCCGCAGCTCCGAGGCGAACAGCAGCTGCGGGGTGAGCACCGGGTTGCCGGCGACGACGTACACCTCGGCGTTGATCGTCACCTTCTCGTTGAGGTCGCGGAGGTTGCGGACCTTCACCCCCGTCACGCGCTGCTGGCCGTTGCCGTCGTCGGTGAGTTCCAGCCTGGTGCACTGGTGCTCGGGCAGCAGCCGGAAGGAGCCCTGGGTGGGCGTGTGGCGGGGGTCGGCGAGCGGGCCGAGCACGGTGTCCGCGGCGCTCCAGTGCACGGCATCGGACTTCGCCTGGTCGGGGCGCGCGCTGACGGCGAGCGGCAGTTCCCGCACGTCGGTGAACTTCGCGCGGTGCAGCACCTCACGGACCAGCAGGTGGCGTGCCGAGGAGGCGAAGACCGCCTCGGACCTGTGCAGGAGACCGGCCGCCTCCTTGTAGAGCTTGTCCATCGTGGTCGCGTCGATGGGGTAGGCCTCGCCGTTGTACGTGCGCTCCAGGGTGGCGTGGAACTCCGGTACGGCGCAGGTCCAGTGCGTGGCCATACCGCCGACGGCATAAGTGGCCGCGGACGCGCCGAGGTTGTCGCGCTTCTTCTGCTCGGGGTTCTGGTTGTTGAGGACGAATCCCGGCCACTCCTCGGAGTCGTACGAGAAGGAGGACGGGTCGAGGGTGACCACCGGGGAGTCGTCCTTCGCGATGGACAGCGGATGCAGATGCCCGCGGATGACCGACGCGAACAGGTCCACGTTCTTCTGGTACAGGAAGCTGTTCTTGAGGTGCTCTCCGTAGGTCCCGGAGAGTTGCGCACCGGCGTCGATCATCAGGACATGGTGTCCCGCATCCACCAGCTTCCGCGCGAAAGTAGCCCCGACCGGACCGCTTCCGACGATGAGAACGTCGACGTCGTACTTGCTCATGCCGTTGCCTCTCTCTCCTCCGGCGTGATTGCCGGAAATCGATGGCGCGATGGCGCAGGAAATTGGGGGGGTCTCTCCATTGAGGAGCCGACCGGCAATTCCGTAAATAGCCGGGCGCCACGTTCCCTCGAAGGGGCTACTACTGAGATGAGATGACAAATATTTCCGTGCACCCGAGGCGTGAACTCCATGCGCCGGGGCATGAATTCGCGCGCTGTCGCATGCCCCGCCCCGCACCGGAAAAAAATGGCGGAAAAATGGAAATGGCTGCGCACCCCGACTCGAAAAGCCGGGGCGCACAGCCATTTATCTACTCTAGGGAATTACCCCTGCATTAAACCTCTGGATTACCGTTCCTGAACGACCCTCAGTTCCTTGATTCCCGGTCGCTTCCCGTCGTCTGCGGGATCCGCCGCCCGCACTTCCACCCGCACGAAGCGGGCGGCGCCCCCGGGCGTCACCTCGCGCCAGTTCTCGCCGTCGACGGAGGCGAGCAGCCGGTGCGAGGCCGGCCGGATGTCGGACCACGCCACCGAGACCTTGGAGACGCGCACCGTGCGCCCGAGGTCGACGGTCAGGTGGGCCTCGGCCGCCTTGGGCGACCAGTACGTCGTCCCGTCCCCGTCCACGGCAGCCTCGGCATACAGGCCGGGCTGCTCCGAGGTCGCCTCGGCCGGCCGGCAGCGGGCCGCGTTGTCCGTCGGCTCCAGGTCGGGGCGGCGGGTCTTGACGACCGCGGGCACCGCGGAGCTGACGACCTGCGTGCCCTGCGGGGTCTCCAGCTCGAACGGTTCCCCCTGGATCAGCCGCACCCGCGTCTCCTCGGCGCCGATGGCTACCTCGTACGTCCTGCCGTGCGCGCGCAGGCCCTTGAGCGTGACGCCCTCCGACAGCTGCGGAGGGAGCATCGGGTCCAGGTGCACCTTGTCCGAGCGGGTGCGCAGCCCGGTGAGCCCGTGGGTGAAGACCTGCACGAAGCCGCCCTTCCCGGTCAGGAAGTCCTCGGCGGGGAACCCGGCGTGCGGATCACCGGCGCCGGCCGCCCGCTCCCCGCGCGCTTCGGAGTACAGCGCGAACGGGCCCCGTACGAAGGGCCGGATGGACCGCATCAGATAGGTGTGGGCGACGCAGCCGGGCTTGCCGATGGCCGCCGCGTCCACCGCGTGCACCGAGTCCGTCATGGCGGGGCCGTCCGGGTCGGAGCGGGCGGCGTAGTAGTCGAGGGTGTTGGCGGCCGCCTCCTCGGACATGGGCCATTCGAGGGGGTAGATCAACAGGACGGCGTCGGCCTGTTTGATCGGGTCGCCCTTGTAGCCGTCGTACTGCCGGAAGACCTTCGCCTCCTTGTCGTACAGGATCCGCAGCCGGTCGGCGATGGCCGTCCAGCTGTCCGGTGCGCGCTCGCCGAGGACGCCGGCGGCACGGGTGGCATGGCGCAGCGCGATGGCGGCAGCCGCGTTGGTGTAGACGGCGTCGTTCTTGTAGTTGCTGTACTCGTCGGGCCCGGAGACATTCTTGATGGAGTAGCTGCCGTCGCTGTTGCGGGTCACGCGGCTCTCCCAGAACCCGGCGATGCCCTTGAGCAGCGGCCAGCCCCGCTCGCGCAGCCACTGCCGGTCGCCGGTCTGCTGGTAGAACTGCCAGGCGGCGAGGGCGATGTCGGCCTGGAGGTGGATCTGGGTGCGGCAGTGATCCGGCTCCACGCTGTGGCACTCCGACTTGAGGTCCCCCTTGCCGGCGCTGGTCCACGGGAAGAACAGACCGCGGTGCCCCAGCGCGACGGCGTTTCGCCGGGCGGCCGGCATCGTGTGGTAGCGGTACTCCAGGACCGACCGGGCGAGTTCGGGCCGGAAGGCCAGCAGGCCCGGGAACATCCAGGTCTCGGCGTCCCAGAACTTCAGGCCCGCATAGTCGTCACTGGTCAGACCGGCCGGGGCGATACTGTCGGGCGATCCGGCCCGGGAGTTCGCCAGCAGTCCGTAGAGGCTGGAGCGCAGCCATCTCTGCAGCTCGGGACGGCCGTTCACCTCGATGTCGCCGCTCCACAGCTGCTCCCACTCGGCGACGTGTCGTCCGAGCAGCCGCTCCCAGCCACGCTCCGCGGCCCGCGCCGACTCCTCGGCGGCGCTCTGCGCGGGCCGGCGGGAGGTCAGCTCGGTGTCGACGCCGACGAACTTGGTGAACGCGTACGAGCGCCCGTCGCGCACCGGCACCGTCGCCGACTGGTGGGCCGTCAGCCCTTCGCCGCCATGTGACCGGCCGCGCACCGCAACGCCCTGGTCGGGGCGCAGGGTCGACACCACCGCCCCGTCCACGTCGGTGCCGTCGGTCCGGAACGCCACGGCGATCCGGTCGTCGACGGATCCGCCGGGCTCGTCCCCGGTGGCTGAGATCCGTCGCGCTCCGCGGCCGTCGATGAGGTCGGTGATGCTCGCGGTGCCGCTCCAGCGCGGGGTGACGGACAGCCGTACGGCGCCGACGTGACGGTACTTGCGGTCGGCGACGACGTCGTAGACCAGGTCGGTGGCCCGGCCGTCGGTGGTGGTCCACATCAGTGACGTGCGCACCAGGCCACAGCGAAGGAAGACGGTCTGCCGGTAGTCCGAGATCCGGTCGGTGGGGGTCGCCGGGCCGAAGGTCTCCCGTCCGACGGTGACGGTCAGCCCCGACCAGGTCGGGAGCGCCGCGATGACGTGGCGGTCCTCGGCGGTTCGCTTGTTGTGTGCGTACAAGCCGGCCACGAACGCACCGTCGTAGCGGGGCGTCTTGAGGGGCCAGCCGGTGTCCCGCTCCGAGACGGAATAGCCGGAGCCCGTGGGCGGCAGGCTCTGCCCGAGATAGCCGTTGGCCGCGTAGGCGTGGTGATCGTTCGACGGCTCGGTGGACGTGAGCGTCCAGTCGGAGGGCGCCGAGTGCCCCTCGTCGGGGCAGAGTTGGGCCGCCGCTCTCGCCGAGGGTGTGGCGTCGGCGAGAGCGGCGGTGGACAGGAGCGCGCCGATGAGAAGAGGGATCGTCAGCCGGGCGCGGCGTGACGGCCGTGAGGACGACACGGGACGACTTCGCGCATGCACCATGAGGGATCTCCACAGGATCGGTGGACGGGACGCCTGATACGGGGGCTCGGCCGGAAACGCGCAGACAGGCACACGTGCCGAGGCGCCAGAGGGGCAGGCCGGGACGGCGACAGCGTCAGCGGACGCGTATGTACGGCGCTCGTATGTACGGCGCTCCCGAGAGACGGACGACGGGCCGCCATGCGGTGTCCAGACCCTTCACCGTCATCCCTGCTGCCCTCCCAGGGTGGTTCCCGTCGTCAACTTCGCATTACCCAGAGCGATTTGACGACAACCCTGCGTAGCGGCCACCGCTCCCGTGCGCCCTCAACGCACTCCGGCACCATGGTTCGCGCCTCTGGCCTCCCGGCGCGTACCGGTGTCCCGGAGCACCTTGTTCTGTATGAGTGGTGGTACTCCGTACCACCCGTGGGTCGACCGCCCGCGGGTACTCCATCCCTCCCCCCCACACGAAAGGTTTGGAGGAACGACATGCAGATTGATCTGAAGGGCCGCACCGCTCTGGTGACCGGCTCCACCCAGGGAATCGGCGCCGCGATCGCCTCAGGTCTGGCCCGCGCCGGCGCCCGGGTCGGCGTCAACGGTCGCTCGGCCGAGCGGGTGCAGCGGACCGTGGACCGGTTGAGCGGCGAGGTGCCCGGCGCCGAGCTGGTGCCGGTGGCCGCCGACGTGACCACCGAAGAGGGCGCCCGGAAGGCCGTGGACGCCCTCTCCCAGGTGGACATCCTCGTCAACAACCTCGGCATCTTCGAGTCCGCCGACCCCCTGGAGATCAGCGACGAGGAGTGGCGGCGCTACTTCGAGGTGAACGTCCTGGCCGCCGTGCGCCTCACCCGTCTCCTCCTGCCGGGCATGACCGGACGCGGCTGGGGCCGCGTCCAGTACATCGCCAGCGACTCGGCGATCGTCACCCCCGCCGAGATGATCCACTACGGCATGTCGAAGACCGCCCTGCTCGCCGTGAGCCGGGGCTTCGCCAAACAGGCCGCCGGCACCGGCGTCACGGTGAACTCCGTCATCGCGGGCCCCACCCACACGCAAGGCGTGGAGGACTTCGTCCACCAACTCGTCGACCGCAACCTGCCCTGGGAGGAGGCCCAGCGCGCCTTCATGCGGGAGCACCGACCACAGTCCCTGCTCCAGCGGCTGATCGAGCCGGAGGAGATCGCCAACATGGTTGTCTACCTCAGCTCGGATCAGGCCTCGGCTACCACCGGCGGCGCCCTGCGCGTCGACGGCGGTTACGTCGACTCGATCCTCCCCTGAAGCGGGGCCTCCTCACGCGACCAGGTGATCGACAGGCTGAAGGACAGCGGCTTCGAGGTCGGGCCCGTATGCCGGGTACTGGATTGGTCCAAGTCGGCCTACTACGCCCTCAAGGACGGACGACGAAGGGCGGGGCATCACGCACAAGCAGTTTGCAACGTTCGCGCAGACGATCACGGTGACGATCACGCCAACCAAGGGTCAGTTCACCACGCGAGGGTGCGGGACCGGGAAGGCGGTGAAGTAAGGAATGCAACACAGCTGGAGTTGACACAGAATCGAGCTGGAAGAGGCCCACTGTGTCGGAGGCCTGGATGAGCTTGAAGGCGAGCGGGTCGTCGAGGTCGACGTGGTCGGGGTTGTCCAGGTCGATCACGCGTCCGGTGGCCCGGCGGATCTCGGTGACCGCGTGGGCCATCGAGCTCTGCATCCGCACGCCCAGTACATCGAGCTTCAGAAGGCCCAGGTCTTCGACATCCTCCTTGTCGGCCTGCAACATCGCGTAGCCGGCCGGGGTGGGTTGCACGGGGACGCGGTCCAGCAGTGATGCGTTGGAGATGATCACCCCGCAGGGGTGCATGGCGTACGCGTGCGGCAGCGCGTCCAGGCCCTCCGAGCTCCCACAGCGGCCCGAACTGAGGCGCTCGACCGGCGAGTTCGCGCAGCTCTGGCAGTTCGGCGAGGGCGCTGCGGATGTCGCGGGCCCGGATGTGCGGGAAGCTCTTGGCGACGTCCCCGATCACCTGGGGTGGGATGCCGAGGGCGAGGCCGGTGTCGCGCAGGGCGTGCCGGGCCCGGTAGGTCTCGGGCATCCCGGTGACCGCGGTCCGCTCCTTGCCGAATCGCTCGATGATCGCGTCATACACCTAAGGCGCCGCTCGGATCCCACATCGAGGTCGATGTCGGGCAGCGACGTTCGCCGCTCGCTGAGCTTGTTGTTTTTAACCTCCGGTGGCTGTGGCGTCGCGGAGTCGAGTGCTCGGGCAGAGGTAGAAGAGTTCGGGATCTCCCTCGTCGAGGCCGTGGAGCAGACCGACGGGGTGCCAGCTGGCGCGTTGTAGTAGTTGCTGCATGGGATGGTTGGAGACGTTGGTTGATGTGAACAGTTTCGTGGTGGTGCATACGGTCTCGACGGCCGTGAGGAGACGTGCGCCCACACCTCGTCGGCGGGCGCTGGGGGCGACCGTCAGCATGGTGACGAAGCCCTGCTCGAAGAAGGTGTATTCCAGCACGCTGTAGCCCAAAGGTCCGGATGAGTCTCGGGCCATGAGGACCACACCCTGTTCGCACCAGTGCCGGATGCTGTCCCGTCGTGTGTGGTCGCCTGCTGCCGCGACGGAATCGATCTTGGCTAACGCGGCCCACTCCGATGGGTCCGCGCGGTCCACTTGAAGCCCGCTGAGGTTCTCGACGTCCATGGGGTGCATCGTGGCAGCGTATGGGCGGTTGGTGCTCGCCTATTGGGTTCGGCGGGGCTTGGTTCCCTTCTTGTGGTGTGCGGGGCGGCTGTATGCCTCGCCGGTGGCGAGGACACGTCCCACGTCGTGCCGGGTGGCTGGGTGGCGGTTCTTCGAGCCGAGCGGTCGACCGGGGCCGGAACGGGACGGTTTCGGTGCACCGGCCGGGGAGCCGGTCTTCACACGCAGGTTTCTGAACCCCCTGCGGACCCGGGCGGGCGTCAGCTTGTTCGGCTCGGCCGGCTTCTCCCAGGGCCGCGGGAGATCGGTGGCCAGTGACCGGGCGAGCCGGAGCTGGGCATAGGCGGCGATCACCAGCCATGTCCACCGGTCGGCCGCCTCCGAACTGCGGAGCCTGGGCCTGGTCCACCCGAGTGTCTGCTTGAACAGGCGGAACGTGTGCTCGAGATCGAAGCGGCGGAGGAAGGACTGCCAACAGCGGTTGACGTCGTTCGCGGTGGCGGCGGTGCCCGACCACCACAGCCAGACCGGCTTGTTCACCCCGCCACTGGGCAGCTTCTCCACGGTCAGGCGGATGACGGTGCCCTCGATGATGGGCAGCGGTCCGTCGTGGTCGAGCCAGGCCGCCCGCCGGGTCAGCCTCGGGTGCAGCCGGTCCCACGCCTGCGCGGTCGCTTTGCCGTAGAGGCGGGTGTCTGTGACGGTCTCGGCCTGCTCGGTGCCCCAGGTGGTGGGGTCGCCGAAGACGAACTCGCCGCCATGCTTGGGCGGTCGGCCGCCCTTGGGGTCGTAGACCCGCGGTGGTGTGGGCCGGCGCATCACACGGTCGGAGCGGAGCCGGCCGAGGATCTCGACGGGCAGGTCGTGCAGCAGGTGGGCGATCCGGGGTGCGTCGTATCCGGCGTCCAGCACGACCAGGACCTCCGGATCGCCCGGCTTCCACTGCTCGGCGGCGATGAGCCGCTCGACCAGCCCGCGGATCTGGACCGTGGTCACTGCGGCGACGTCCGCGCCTGGCTCCAGGCGGACCGCGTCCAGCACTGCCGTCCACGATGTCCGACCGGTCTCCAGCGCGGCGACGATCGAGTACGGCCAGCCCGGGATCATCTGGTGCTTGCCCTCACCTCGGCCGAAGGTGTGGCAGAAGGACCGGTCAGGGCAGGTGTTGGCGTCCGGCCGCAGCCACGGCGAGACGTCCGCAGCCAGCACAATCCGGCCGTCCGCAGCCCTCGGCAACGGCGCCCCAGCCAGCGCGCGACGAAGCCGGGCCACGTCGATCCGTCCGTCGTTGAGGCCGCTGTAGAGGGCACCGTGACCGCGGCGGTGTTCCGGCGCGAGCGCCAGGTCGACCAGCGTCCGCACCGGCCCGTCCGTGCACAACAGCGCGTCGCGCCGAGCGGTCAGACACGCGTACCACTCCGCCCGGAAGCGTGACGCTTCCGCGAACGCATCCCTCCGCACAACATCAGGCAGCAGACTCACCCTCACGGCCTTCGTCTTGGTCACGTGCACCTTGGTCGGAGCACAGGATCAGACGAAGGCCGCCCCCACGTCCGGCAAACCCTCAGGTGAGCGGCCCAGTACGAGACACCGTTCGAGGCCGGAAGAAAAAGAACAAGCTAAGGGCTGTCCTGTAAGTGGGTTCCGTGGTCGGTGGGCTTCATAGGAAGACCAGCGGGACGTCCTTCTCGATGCAGAGCCGCAGGACGCCCGCCAGGTGGCGGGCGTCCTCGATGTGTTGCTGGAGGAACTGGTCGCTGCCCTCCCGTGTCCACTGGCGGGTGATCGCCTCCAGCCGGATCAGAATCGACGCGCACTCGGCAGGAGAGAGTTCGTCACCGCCGTCATCCGGATGATCGAGGAGGGGTTCCAGAGCGGTGGACACCTCACTCCACGGGCGCTCGCCGCCGAAGCCCCACATCTCGGAGAGGACGAACCCTTCGGCCTCGGCCAGACGCCGCCGGAACGCGGCAAAGCCGCTGTAGGACCAGGAGACATCCGGACTGCTGGTGTCTCCGTCGCCCGGGAAAAGAACCAGTCCCATGTGCCCTCCCTGCTTTCCGAGCACACAGGATCGAGGACATGGGGCAGCGTCGGCAACTGAGATGATCTTGGTGTGGCTGGTGTGATCACGGCGTCGGAGCCGTCCTGGATAGCCCCGTTCACCGGGCTGAGCCCGCGTGCTTTCGGGAAGCTGGTGACGGTTCTGCGGCGCGAGGGTGCGGACGCGGTCCGCAAGGGCCGGCCGTGGAGCCTTCCGCTGGAGGACCGAGCACTGCTGGTCGCGACGTACTGGCGCACGAACCTGACCATGCGCCAGCTCGCCCCGCTGTTCGGGGTGTCCAAGTCAGCGGCCGACCGGATCATCGACCATCTCGGGCCGATGCTCGCCCTCCAGCCCCGCAAGCGGTTCGCCAAGGACACCGTGCTCATCGTGGACGGCGCCCTGGTCCCCACCCGGGATCACACCATCGCCGAGCGGTCCAAGACCTACCGGTACTCCACCAACCACCAGGTCGTCATCGACGCCGACAGTCGCCTGGTCGTCATAGTCGGCCGGCCGCTCGCCGGGAACCGCAACGACTGCAAGGCATGGGAGGAATCCGGCGCCAAGGCCGCCGTCGGCAAGACCCTCACGATCGCCGACGGCGGCTACCCGGGCACAGGACTGGTCATCCCGCACCGCCGCGAGCGCGGCCAGACCGAACTCCCGGACTGGAAAGAGGAACACAACAAGTCCCACAAGCAGGTCCGCGCCCGCGTCGAGCACGTCTTCGCCCGCATGAAGACCTGGAAGGTCCTCCGTGACTGCCGCCTCAAAGGCGAGGGTGTCCACCACGCCATGCTCGGCATCGCCCGGATGCACAACCTCGCCCTCGCCGGATAGGGCGGCCGGCTGTACGGCGGCCCGCCATGCCCGAGACGGCTCGAAGATCAATTATGGGACAACCCTAAGGTGGGCCGGCGCAGGCGGCGGCTCCTCAGGGCATGTGGTGATCCGCTCTTGTCAACTGGCGCCCGGCTCTTAGGCTTCGCCCATG
>NZ_JARGEF010000101.1:0-26518 GCF_033794725.1 Streptomyces sp. ID05-39B
GGGCGGGTCCGGAGGGGGGAGGCTTCAGCTCCCACCCTCCGCCGGACGCCTCGCCGCCAGTTCCCGTCAGTCCTTCGCGCGGGCGGGCAGCCGCCATCCCGGACGCGGGAAGTGGCACGTGTAGCCGTTCGGGTAACGCTGCAGGTAGTCCTGGTGCTCGGGCTCGGCCTCCCAGAACGGGCCGACCGGCTCCACCTCGGTGACGACCTCGCCCGGCCACAGTCCGGAGGCGTTCACATCCGCGATCGTGTCCTCGGCGATCCGCTTCTGCTCGTCGTCCACGTAGTAGATCGCCGAGCGGTAGCTGAGACCGATGTCGTTGCCCTGGCGGTTCTTCGTGCTCGGGTCGTGGATCTGGAAGAAGAACTCCAGGATCGTGCGGAAGTCGGTCTCCGCGGGGTCGAAGAGGATCTCGATGGCCTCCGCGTGCGTGCCGTGATCACGGTAGGTCGCGTTCGGCACGTCACCCCCGGTGTATCCGACCCGGGTCGCCGTCACGCCCGTCTGCCGGCGGATCAGCTCTTCCATCCCCCAGAAGCATCCGCCCGCCAGCACTGCCCTCTGCGTCTGCGCAGCCATTACGGCCCTCCACTATCTGTCAGCTCGGTCACCGGGGCTGCCCGGCGCACTCGCCACCGACATCCCCGGCCGCTCCCCTCAACGCGCGACGGCTCCCGAGGATTCCGCACCCCCGCGGCCGCCGCTCCCACGCCGAGATCCCAGGTCGACGACGTCAGGAGTCACGACCGTGGCAGACGTCAGAATCACCTATCAAAAGACCGTCCGCGGAACGCCTGTACCGCGAACCCCCTCGAAGCGGCTGAGCCCGGAAATCGGTGGCCTCCCGGATCAGACCCCCGCACGCTGTGCACCATGGAAGAACCGCAACACCGGATCCGCGCCCTGTACGACGAATCCACGATCACCGTCTACCAGGCCTACCCGCCGGAGATCGGCCTGCCCGCCGCCCGCGACGGCCGGTTCCCCGCCGCGTGGAAGCGGGACCGGATGACGTGGATCAAGCCGTCGTTCCTGTGGATGATGTACCGCTGCGGCTGGGGTGAGAAGGCCGGGCAGGAGACGGTGCTCGCCGTTGAGATCACGCGGGACGGCTTCGAGTGGGCGCTGAAGCATGCGTGCTTGTCGGGTTACACGCGCGGTGTGCATCCCGACCGTGTGACCTGGCAGCGTGAGTTGAAGCGTGCGCCCGCTCGCGTGCAGTGGGATCCCGAGCGGGACCTGCGCCTGCAGGCCCTGCCGTACCGGTCGTTGCAGCTCGGTCTCACCGGGGAGGCCGTACGGCGTTACGCCGATGAGTGGACGGTCGCCGTCCGGGACGTGACGCCGCTCGCCCGCGCGGTCCGCGCCCATGTGACCGGCGGGGACCTGGACGCGGCGGCCGGGCTGCTTCCGGCGGAACGTCCCTACCCGGCGCCGCCCGCCGCGGAATTCGGTTGCCCCTCGACCGGTCGGGCGGGCTAGATACTCGGCATGGCCGACATTCAGGGCTCGTACGATGATCTGTTCGTCGCGGTTCCGACCGCGTTGGCCGCTTCGCTGGACCGTGGGGACGCCGGTGGCTCGGTGGCGGTGTTCGTGGACGGTGAGCCGGTGGTGGATGTGTGGGGCGGGTTCGCCGACGCGGAGCGGACGGTTCCGTGGGGGCGGGACACCATCGTGAACGTCTGGTCCGTCACGAAGACGATGACCGCCCTGTGCGCGCTGGTGCTCGCCGACCGGGGCGAGCTGGATCCGGACGCGCCCGTCGCCCGGTACTGGCCGGAGTTCGCCGCGGCGGGCAAGGAGGGCGTGCTGGTACGGCATCTCCTCGCGCACACCGCCGGTCTGCCCGACTGGGACGGGCCCGTGGCCGAGCTGTACGACTGGCGGGCCGCCACCGCACGGCTGGCCGCGCGGGCGCCTCAGTGGGAGCCGGGCACCGCAGCCGGGTACCACTCGCTCACCCAGGGGTTCCTGGTGGGTGAGGTCGTGCGGCGGATCACCGGGCGGAGCCCTGGCGAGTTCTTCGCCGCCGAGGTCGCCGGACCGCTGGGCGCGGACTTCCATATGGGGCTGTCCGCCGAGCACGACCACCGGGTGGCGGCCACCGTCCCACCGCCTGGGCGGGACGGGGACCACCGGGCGAGCGCGCCCGGTGGCGATGCCGTTGCGAGCGCGGCCACGCCGATCCGTGTCCGTGACGGGAACGGCGTCGCGTGGCGGCGTGCTCAGATTCCGGCCGCGAGCGGGTACGGCAACGCCCGCTCGGTCGCCCTCGTCCAGTCGGTGATGGCCTGCGGGGGTTCGCTGCGCGGGGTGCGGCTGCTGTCGCGGGCGGGCTGCGATCGTGCGCGCGAGGAGCAGTTCAGCGGCGAGGACCGGGTCCTGGGGATGCCGGTGACATGGGGCCTCGGCTACGGGATCTTCGGCGGCACCTACGGCTGGGGCGGCTGGGGCGGTTCGCTGGTGATGATCGACCCCGCCGCGCGCACGGCCGTCGCGTACGTGACGAATCAGATGCGCGACCCGGCCGACGACAACCGGGGACTGGAGATCGTGATGGCCGCCTACGAAGGGCTCCAGGGACTGTGAGAGACGGCTCCGCCCGCGAAACGGGACGACGGAGACTCGCGACAGAACTCCCGACAGAACTCCAGACGGAGATCCAGACGGAGATTTACGGAGAACTCCGGGCAGAAGCCCGTACAGAATTCCAGGAGCACGACCAGATGGTGAAGTGGACCGCCGGGATCCCCTCCGTGGAGCGGCCGGACCCCGAAGCAGGGCTGTCCGACTACCAGTTGGCCATGCGGGACCGGCTGCTGGCCGCGCCGGTGGTGCCCGCTCCGGCGCCCTGGAGGCCCGTCTTCGGTTCCTCCCTCGTCGCCGTCGGCGGACTGCTCGGGATCGGGTTCGCCGTGCATCCGGGGAGCGGGAACGACCTGGTGATGGTCGTCTCGCAGGACGGTCACGGCCTCTTCGACGCCGTCACCGGCGAGAGGATCGCCCGCGACCGCGACCCCGCGCCCGAGGACGCCATGCCCGACGAGAGCGAGGACCTGTCGTGTCCGGGGCTGGGGCCGGTCGCCGGCGTCCGGGTGCGCGTCGCGGGCCTGTTCGGTGGCGGGCTGCACTCCGGCACCGGGGACGGCTGGTCGGTGGAGGTCGTCCAGCCGGCCTGGCCGAACGAGCGCGTCCTGCTGTCCCATGGGGACGGGCTGCCGCACACGGGCCCGCACGGGGAGAAGTGGTGGCACGTCTTCCACGCGTCCTGGTCCACGTTCCGCGCCGCGGGCTTCTCCCCCTCCGGCCGTACCCTCGCCGTCGCCACCAGCAGTGACCTGACCCTGTGGAGCCGCGTCGGTGAGTGAGGCCCTGGCGCGTCTGTGGCGGGAGCGGCACCCGTCCGTGCCGCCCCTCACGCACACGTTCCGCGGCGTGTTCGCCGACCGGTGGGTGCGCTTCCACAGCCTGCCGGAGTCGAAGCGCCACCCGGAGTCCGAGGACGAGTACGCGATCCTGCTGCACCGCTACAACACCGTGCTCGACGAACTCTTCTCGGGCCAGGAGGTGTTCGTGGTGACCAGCGACTGGTCGTCCACCGCGGACGGACCCGCCGGCTTTCCCACCCCGCGTCGGGAACTGCACCCGGACGGCGTGCTGTGGTGGACGGAGCCGGACCTGTCGGACCCGGACCCCGAGTTCCACACCTTTTTCCGCTTCTACGCCGACCGCCGTCCATGGCGGCCCGGCTGCGTCGACGACCTGCTGCGGGCCGCCGCGGACGAGGAGATCGTCGACGTCTTCCTCACCGACACCGGCCTGTGCCGCATCCACGCCCCCTACGACGGCGGCGCGGACGCCGTCCTCACCACCCCCGCGGAACGGGACCGCCTGCGCGCCCGCCACGCCGACTGGCTCTCCCCGCACCCTTCCGGCTGCTGACCCCGGCGGGTCCAGACTCTCCCAGAACACGTCCGCGGCCCTCCCCGAAGAACGTCGTAGTGCCGTCTCCCGAAAAAGTGGAAGCGCGCGGCCACCCGGCCGTGAGTTACTACGCGCGGCATCCGTACCACCTACCACCAACCCCTGGGGGAAGTCCGCATGAGTGGCAGCAGTGACGTGTTCCTGGTCGGTGGCGGTAGCGACGAGTCGGCCGCAGACGCCGTCTACGGCCCGTTCCTGCGCGCCGCCTCGGCGGACGTGCCCCGTGTGTTGTGTGTCCTCGTCGACGAGGGCAACGGCGCCGAACTCTTCGCCCGGTACGACACGTTGCTGCGCAAGGCCGGCGACTGCACGCCGGTGCCGCTGCTGCTGCCGCTCGGGGAGCCGTTCGAGCCGGGGGCGCTGACGGCGGACGTGGACGCGCTGCTGGTGTGCGGTGGGCTGACGCCTGCGTACCGTGAGGCGTTCGGCGGGTGTCTCGACACGTTGCCGGCGCTGCTCGCGGAGCGGGGTGTGCCGTACGCCGGTTTCTCCGCGGGGGCCGTGATCGCGGCGCGGGACGCGGTGCTCGGCGGCTGGCTGGTGGACGGGGTGGCGGTGTGCCCGCCGGAGACCGCGGAGGATCTGGAGGAGGTCGAGGTGCGGTCCGGGCTCGGGCTCGTGCCGTTCGGGGTGGATGTGCACGCGGCGCAGTGGGGAACGCTGGCGCGGCTGACCGCGGTGGTGGCGGGCGGGCGGCCGGCGCACGGGGTCGCGATCGACGAGAACACGGTGGTGCGGGTGGCGGACGGACGGGCGTACGTCGCCGGGCTCGGCCGCGCCCACTCCGTACGGCCCGCGCCCGGCGGCGGAGCTCTCGTCCGGTCCTACGGCGCCGGCGACTCCTTCCCCGCGGCCTGAGCCGGCGGGCACCACGGACCGACACCTGAACACCGGAACCGACCCCTGCGGAATCCACCCCTCCGACGCCAGTCGAGGCCGTCATCGGGGTGGGGCCCGCCCTGGTGTGACCAGGTGAGGCGACCAGGTGTCGCGGGACGTCAGATGGTCGTCGTGTCGATCACGAAGCGGTAGCGGACGTCGCTGGCCAGCACCCGCTCGTAGGCCTCGTTGATCTCGGAGGCGCTGATCAGCTCGATCTCCGCGCCGAAGCCGTGCTCGGCGCAGAAGTCCAGCATTTCCTGGGTCTCCTGGATGCCGCCGATGCCGGAGCCGGCGAGGGACTTGCGACCGCCGATCACCGAGAACAGGTTGAGCGCGACGGGCTCCTCGGGGGCGCCGACGTTGACGAAGGCGCCGTCCGTCTTCAGCAGGGCCAGGTAGGCGTCCAGGTCGAGCGGGGCGGAGACGGTGGACAGGATGATGTCGAAGGAGCCGGCCAGCTCCTTGAAGGTCTCCGGGTCGCTGGTGGCGTAGTAGTGGGCGGCGCCCAGCTTCAGGCCGTCGTCCTTCTTGCGCAGCGACTGGGAGAGCACGGTCACCTCGGCGCCGAGGGCGTGCGCGATCTTGACGCCCATGTGGCCGAGACCGCCCAGGCCGACGACGGCGACCTTCTTGCCGGGGCCGGCGTTCCAGTGCTTCAGCGGGGAGTAGGTGGTGATGCCGGCGCAGAGCAGCGGGGCGGCCACGTCGAGGGCGAGGCCCTCGGGGATGCGGACGACGTAGTTCTCGTCGACGACTATCTTCTCGGCGTAGCCGCCGTAGGTGGTCTCGCCGTCCTTGCCGACGGCGTTGTACGTGCCGACCATGCCGCCGCCGGTGCAGTACTGCTCCAGGCCGGCCTTGCAGTTGTCGCACTCGCGGCAGGAGTCGACCATGCAGCCGACGCCCACGCGGTCGCCGACGGCGAACTTCGTCACACCGGGGCCGACCTCGGAGACGACGCCGGCGATCTCGTGGCCGGGCACCATCGGGAAGATCGCCTCGCCCCAGCCCTCGCGGGCCTGGTGGATGTCGGAGTGGCAGATGCCGGCGAACTTGATGTCGATCAGGACGTCGAACTCGCGGACCTGTCGTCGCTCGATCGTCGTGCGCTCCAGCGGAGCCTTGGCGGAGGGGGCGGCGTACGCAGCAACAGTGGTCATGCCGGGGATTCTCCTAGCGAGGTCGTACGCCCGGTCTGCCTTCGGACCGGGCACGGCGCCCAGCCTGCCCTCTTTCCGGGCGTCCACCCAGGCCTCAGCGGTGCCTACGTTCGCTGTGCCTACCACTGGCGGGGTCAGGATCGCCTGCGTACGACCATGAATACTGGACGTATGGACGAACAGGCCGAAGCCGTACCGCAGCCCGGCGGGCGGCTGGACCGGCGCGCCGAACTCAGCGAGTTCCTGCGCACCCGGCGCGCCCGGCTGAAGCCGGAGGACGTGGGGCTGCCCGACTTCGGACGGCACCGCCGGGTACCGGGGCTGCGGCGCGAGGAGCTGGCGCAGCTGGCCGGCGTGTCGGTGGCGTACTACACGCGCCTGGAGCAGGGCAACGGGCGGAACGTGTCGGCGGAGGTGCTGGACTCCATCGCCCGCGCGCTGCGGCTGACCGACGCCGAGCACGCCCACCTGACCCATCTCGCCAAGCCGAAGCAGCACAAGAAGAAGCCGGCGGCACGGGCCCAGCAGGTGCGGCCGGCGCTGCGGCAGCTGCTGGACCTGATGGACGGGGTGCCCGCGTACATCGTCGGACGGCGGGCGGAGATCCTCGCCTGGAACCGGATGGCGGCGGCCGTGTTCGGGAACTGGGGGGAGCTGCCGGTCGCCGAGCGGAACTGGGCACGGCTGGTGTTCCTGCGGCCCGACTACCGGGATCTGTTCGTGGACTGGGAGCAGAAGGCGATCGACATCGTGTGCTCGCTGCGGATGGACGCCGGCTGCTATCCGGACGACCCGCGGCTGTCGGCGCTGGTGGGCGAGCTGTCGGTCAAGAGCGAGGACTTCCGGCGGCTGTGGGCGACCCACGACGTCAAGGACAAGGCCTACGGTGTGAAGCTGCTGCACCATCCGCTGGTGGGCGAGCTGTCCCTGAACTTCGAGGGGTTCCGGCTGCTCGGGGAGACCGAGCAGACGATGGTGTCGTACCACGCGGACCCGGACTCCCCGTCGGCGGACGCCCTGCGCCTCCTGGCGAGCTGGGGCGCCGACCGGGGCCGCCTGGGCTCCACCGGTCCCAGGCCTCCCCTGTCTGCCTGAAGCGCCCTGAGCCGCCGTCTCAGCCCTGGTACGGCGGTGCCGCGCCCCAGTTCCAGAGCGGGACGGGCTGGTCGGCCGGTGGCTTGGCGTCGGGGCCGGAGAAGTACACGGCGAGGCGGGTGCCCCACTCGATGTAGGCGAGGAAGGCCGAGCGGAACTCGGCGTCGGTGGGCAGGCCCGCCTCGTCGGCGGCGTCCTGGATGAGGTCGACCCAGCGGCGGCGCTGGGGCTCGGTGATGCCGCGGCCGAAGTGCTTGGCGACCATGTGGCCGTGGCCGCCCTGGGTCGTCGAGTAGGCCGGGGGGCCGCCGAAGACCTCCGCGAGCCAGAGGGCCACGTGTTCGGCGTGCTCGGGGGCGAGACCCGCGAAGACGGGGGCGAGGAGGTCGTCCGTGACGACCTTGGCGTAGAAGGCCTCGGTGAGGCGGGAGAAGGCCTCGGCGCCGCCCGCCCAGGTGTAGAGGGTGGGAACGGCGGAGCCCCGGCCGCGCACCGAGGTGGGTTTGTAGTGGCGCATCTCCTCGATGTCCGCGATGTAGGGGCGGATCTCCGCGAGGAAGGCGGGGAACAGGTCGCAGGTGCGGAAGCCTTCGAGGTGGTCCTGCGTGGAGGTCCAGGTGATGCGCAGGACGAAGTGCGCGAAGTCCTCCTCGCAGCGGGCGAGTTCGTAGTCCACGCAGTGCGGTGAGGCCGCGAGCTGTGCGGCGGCGCGGGTGTAGGCGGCGAGGAACTCCGCCGACCGTTCCTCGGGGATGCGGTAGCGGATGTACTCGATGACTGTGCCGGCGTTGCCGGTTGTGGCGGCGGTGCTCGCTGCGGTGTCCGTCATGGGGCCACGCAAGCACGAACGGCCCGCCGGAGGCTGCTGTTCCGGGGGGCTGTCCGCTCAGCGCTCAGCGAACCGGTTCACGGTGCCCGCCGTACCGGTCGGATCGCGCGGCAGGAAGGCAGCCGCGTCGGACCGCGTTCTCCCGCACCGTGATGCCGCCCTCGCGAATCGTGGCCGCGGGGCCTTCTTCGCGATCGCGGAGACGTTCCTCCGGATCGCGGACCTGACGCTGCCGATCTTCTGCGAGTCGTCACCTGGACGTGGATCGTGGTGACCTCGTCCTTGGAGTCGCTGAGCGTCTGAGCCTGCGTCAGCGTCAGCGTCAGCGTCAGCGGGACGTGAAACACCGATGCCGCCCCTGGGGGCGGCATCGGAGGAGACGGTGGGCGGGAGGTGCGTCAGGCGACCGAACCGGCCTTCCACTGCGCCCAGTCCATGTTCCAGCCGTTGAGGCCGTTGTCCGGCGAGACGGTCTTGTCGCCGGTGTTCTGGACGACGACGACATCACCGACGATCGAGCTGTTGTAGAACCAGGCGGCCGGCGTGTTCGGGTCGTCGGCACCCTTGGTGTCGGACAGACCGACACAGCCGTGGCTGGTGTTCACCGAGCCGAAGATGGACTTCGCGCCCCAGTAGTTCCCGTGCAGGAAGGTGCCGGAGCTGGTCAGACGCATGGCGTGGGGCACGTCCTTGATGTCGTACTCGCCCTTGCCGTCATCGTCGGTGAAGCCGACCGTCGCGCCGTTCATCCGGGTCTCCTTGAACTTCTCGGAGATCACCATCTGGCCTTCGTAGGTCTTGTTGTCGGGCGAGCCGGCCGAGATCGGGATGGTCCGGACCGTCTTGCCGTCCTGCGTGACCTTCATCTGCTTGGTCTTCGCGTCGACGTAGGTGACCTGGTTGCGGCCGATCTTGAAGGTGACGGTCTTCTGCTGGACTCCGAAGACCCCGTCGGCACCCTCGACACCGTCGAGCGCGAGCTTCAGCGTGACGGTGGAGTCCTCCTGCCAGTACTCCTCGGGGCGGCAGTCCATGCGGGTGGTGCTGAACCAGTGGCAGACGACTTCCTGGCCGCTGCTGGTGTTGACCGTGACGCCCTTCTGGACGGCGGCCTTGTTGGTGATCTCCTTGTTGAAGTTGATGGAGACCGGCATACCCACGCCGACGGTCGAGCCGTCCTCCGGCGTGAAGTTGCCTATGAAGCTGTTGTCCGGGGAGACCGTGGTGAAGGAGGCGTTCTCGTGGGCCTCCAGGCCCTTGGCGTCCTTCGCGGTCGCCGCCAGCTTGTAGGTGGTCGAGCGCTCCAGCTGGACGGTCGGCTTCCAGCTGGTCCTGTCGGCGGACAGCTCGCCCGCCACCGTGCTGCCGTCGGCCGCGGTCATCGTCACCTGGGTGAGCGTGCCCTTGCTCACGGCGACGGTCGCGGAGTTGTTGATGGAGGCGTTGTTCGAGCCGTCCGCGGGTGTGATCTTGATCTGGGCCTCGGAGGACTTCTGGGCCGCCGCCTCGTCGGCCTTGGCCTGCGAGGAACTGCCTCCGCCATCGGCGGCGTCACTGTCGCCGCCCGAGCACGCAGAGAGCACCAGAACACCGCCGAGCAGTGCGGACGCGGTCATCAGACCCCTGCGCCGCCTACTGTCCGTCATCACACGCTTCTCCATCGTCGCCGAGTCCCGGTAACCGGGAGTCCCCGTCAAGACCTTCAACGCTACGACCGGTTCGCCCCGTTCCACATATGTCACATGTGTGGGCCACACCACGTCCACGGGCGCTCGGTTCCCCCTCCGGGACCCCTGGTGCGGGTGACGGTCAATGCGTCGTATGAGACGACGAAACCCCGGGCGGCGGTTGCCGTCCGGGGTCATCAATTCCCCGAGACGCTCAGCCGATGCCGCCCGCGCGGCCGTCATCGTCGGCGTCCGCCGCGTCGTCGTCGTCATCATCCTCGTCGAGGTCCCAGTCGGGCGAATCGGGGTCGTAGTCCACGGGCTCGGTGGACCAGGAAGCCTGCTGGAGTTCGACCCCGGGGATCTCACTGACCAGGTCGAACGGATCAACGAGGCAGGCGAGGGCCTCCGCGGTGTCTTCCGTCACAGCGCTCTCCGCAAGCGCGCGCTCACCCTCCGGCATCCCGGGATCGGCGGCCTCCTCAGCAAGTCGCCGCAGCGCGGCCTTGGTGAGCGCGCCCTCGTCGTCGATCTCCAGGACAAGTTCCACACGAAGGCGGACAAATCGTGATGTCTTTTCAGAAGTCATGCACGGAGCGTACGACTGAGGGCTCCCGCGACTTTCCCGCGACCCGCGACTTTCATTAGCATCGGTCCACACGGCCAATTCGCCAGCACCACAAGGGGATCGATATTCCGTGTCATCCGCTCGCCGTCCGTTGCTGACCGCCACCGCCGCGGGAACCCTGCTGGGTGCTCTGTGGTTCGTCCCGAACGCCCAGGCGACCCAGGACGAGCCGGTGAGAACGGCAGTGACGACGCAGGTCACCACCCAGGCGAGGGCCGTTTCCGCGGACAGCACCGGCACCGCCCTCACCGCCGACACCACTCTGACCGCCGACACCTCCGACAGCACCTCCGGCGGCACGCGCCTCGCGGACACCGGAAGCTTCGACACCACCCCCTACATCGTGGGCGGGACCGCCCTCCTCGCGCTCGGCGCAGGCTTCGTCGCATATTCGGTTCGCCGGGAACGTCTGGGTTTCTGAATTGATTTGACGCTCCCTTGACGAAACCCTCATAGTCCGCTCATGAAGAGATCATCGGGCGCGCGGCTGTGCGCCACGGCTGCCGTGGGCGCACTGTCGCTCGTCCTCGTCACGGGCTGCTCGGACGACGGGTCGACGAAGGACTCCAAGGGCTCCTCGAAGGGCTCCGATTCGTCCTCGGCGTCCTCGGAGTCCTCGGCCCCGGCGGCGAAGGCACTGACCTCGGCCGAGCTGGAGAAGCTGCTCCTCGCCCAGGGCGAGGTCAAGGGGTTCAAGGTCACCCCGGGTGACGACACCCTGCCGAAGTCGAAGTCGGAAGTGAAGACGGACAAGCCGGCGTGCGACCCGCTCGCGTGGGCGACGGCCGGTCTGGCTCCGGGCGAGACGGACGCGAACGCGAGCAACTCCCTCGCGGAGGACAAGTTTTCGGGCGCCACCGCGAAGCCCGAGGACATCGCCGACGCCTTCGACATCGACATGACGTTCGTGGGCCTGTCCTCGTACGAGGGTGACGGCGCCGAGAAGGCCATGAAGGCCGTCTCCGACGGCGTGACCGCCTGCTCCGCCGGGTACGGCCTGGCCGCCGGCGAGGAGAACTCCAAGGTCACCAAGGTGGCCTCGGAGAAGGGCTCCGGGCTGGGCGACGAGTCGGTGGCGTTCTCCGAGGCCATCGACATGGACGGTGAGGGTTCGGCCACCTTCCACACCGACGTCGTGCGCAAGGGCAACAACATCGCCACGTTCTACACGGTGAACTTCGCCTCGCTCGGCTCGGGCAAGGCCGCCGACATCCCGGCCGCCGTGGTCCAGGCACAGGTCGCCAAGCTCAAGTAGGCACGTCGGCAAGCACACCGGGGCCCTGCCGCCGGCGCGCACGCGCGTACGGCAGGGCCTTCGGCATGCCTAGCGCAGCGGCCCCGTCACCGTCTCCACGGCCGCGACGAGCCTTCCGTCGCGCACGAACGCGTCGGCCGCGGCGAGGTCGGGTGCGAGGAAGCGGTCCGGTCCCGGGCCCTGAACTCCCGCCTCCCGTACGGCGTCCAGGATCGCGCGGGTCGCGGGCGCCGGCGTGAGCCCCTCGCGCAGCTCGACGCCGCGGGTGGCGGCGTACAGCTCGACGGCGATGACGCGCGTGAGGTTGTCGACGGCGGTGCGCAGCTTGCGGGCCGCGGACCAGCCCATGGAGACGTGGTCCTCCTGCATCGCCGAGGACGGGATGGAATCGGCGGAGGCCGGTACGGCGAGCCGCTTCAGCTCGCTGACCAGCGCGGCCTGCGTGTACTGGGCGATCATCAGGCCCGAGTCGACGCCGGCGTCGTCGGCGAGGAACGGCGGCAGGCCGTGGCTGCGGTTCTTGTCCAGCAGCCGGTCGGTGCGGCGCTCGGAGATCGACGCGAGGTCGGCGACGGCGATGGCGAGGAAGTCGAGGACGTAGGCCACCGGGGCGCCGTGGAAGTTGCCGTTGGACTCGACGCGTCCGTCGGGCAGCACCACGGGGTTGTCGACGGCGGAGGCCAGTTCGCGTTCGGCGACGAGGCGCGCGTGGGCCATGGTGTCCCGGCCGGCGCCGGCGACCTGCGGGGCGCAGCGCACCGAGTAGGCGTCCTGGACGCGCGGCGCGTCGTCCTGGTGGTGCCCGGTCAGCTCCGAACCGGCCAGCACGGCCAGCATGTTGGCGGCGGAGTCGCCCTGGCCCGGATGCGGGCGGATGGCGTGCAGCTCGGGCGCGAGGACCTTCGCGGTGCCGAGGAGGGCCTCCAGCGACAGGGCCGCGGTGACGTCGGCGGACTTGTAGAGGCGGTCCAGGTCGGCGAGGGCCATGACCAGCATGCCGAGCATGCCGTCGGTGCCGTTGAGGAGGGCGAGGCCCTCCTTCTCGCGCAGTTCGACGGGGGCGATGCCGTGCTCGGCGAGCAGCTCGCCGGCGGGACGTACGACCCCGTCCGGACCTTCGGCGTCCCCTTCGCCCATGAGGGTGAGGGCGCAGTGGGAGAGCGGGGCGAGGTCGCCCGAGCAGCCGAGGGAGCCGTACTCGTGGACGACCGGGGTGATGCCGGCGTTGAGGACGTCGGCCATGGTCTGCGCGACCTCGGGCCGGACGCCGGTGCGCCCGGAGCAGACGGTCTTCAGGCGCAGGAACATCAGGGCGCGGACGACCTCGCGCTCGACCCGCGGGCCCATGCCGGCGGCGTGCGAGCGGACGATGTTGCGCTGGAGCCGGGCGCGCAGTTCCGGGCTGATGTGCCGGGTGGCGAGCGCGCCGAACCCGGTGGAGACCCCGTAGACGGGCTCGGGCTTGGCGGCGAGCGCCTCGACGATCCGGCGTGCCGCGGCGAGGGCAGCGAGCGCCTCGCCGGAAAGCTCGACCCGGGCGCCGTCGCGCGCCACGGCGAGCACGTCGGACGCGGTCACCCCGGACGTCCCCACCACCACAGTGTGCATATCCATATTCAGGATCGTACGTAGTGAAGACGAGGATGTCACCAGTGGGGGCGGGGTTCGCCCCTTACCGATGCGTCACAGCCGGCGGCCGGCGCACGGCGGTCCACGCACGGCGGCCGGCGCACGGCGGCCGATGCGCCGACCGCCGCTCACTGCCGTCCGCGGAAGCGCCGCCGCTCCCCGGCCGGTCCGCGCGGCGGCTCGTCGGCGAGCCGGACCACCGGATCGTCCGGCCCCTCCCACCCCGCGACGACCGGCCGGGCGGCTTGTTCGGCCTTGGCACGGTACTGGGCCGCGTCCGCGAGCCGGAAGAGGCGGCGGGCCGACCCCACCGGCCCGATGGGATCCCCGGTGGAGGCGACCCCGCAGGCCACCCCCTCACCCAGCTCCAACTCGGCGGCGCGACGGCAGAGTTCACCGGCGACCTTCACCACGGCGTCGGCGGTGGGCCCGACGGCGAGCAGACAGAACTCGTCCCCGCCGAGCCGTGCGGCCAGCGCGCCGGGCAGCATCGCCCCGCACAGCGACAGCACGGACCCGAACCGCTCCAGCAGCCGGTCGCCGACGGCATGCCCGCAGGTGTCGTTCACCCGTTTGAGCCCGTTCAGATCGCACACGACGAGGCTCACCACGTCCCCGTGCGTCCGGTGCCGCTCCACCGCCTCCTCCAGACGTACGTCGACGGCGCGGCGGTTGGCCAGGCCGGTGAGGGCGTCCGTGAAGGCGAGCCGGCGGGCCTCCTCCAGCCGCTCGGTCTGGGCGAGCCCGGCCGCGACGACGGCCGCGAGGACGGTCGCGAAGTCGGCGTCGCCGCGGTCGAAGACGGGAGTGCCGGAGGAGCGGGCCACGTACAGCTCACCCCAGGCCCGGCCGTGCAGCACGATCGGGGCGACCACGCAGGAGCCGCGCCCGCGCCGGCGCAGGGCGGCGACCCGCTGGTGGCAGTAGCCGGGGCGGCCGGCGGCCGGACCCTGGGCCGTCTCGACCCAGGCGTCGGGCTCGCCCCCGGACACCCAGCGCTCGTGCAGGAACTCGGTGATCTCCGGGAACTGGTGCACCGGATAGGCCTCGTCCTCCGGGAACTCCTCCTCGTCCGGCGCACGGTCCCCCACGTTCACGAGGACACGCAGCCGCCCGAGGTCCCGCTCCCAGACCGACAGCGCGGCGAATCCGCCGGCCAGCGCCCGGCAGGCGCCGAGCGCCGCCGCCCGCCACGACTCGCGGGGCGTGCGCGCCGCCGCCATCCCCTGCGCCAGCGCCACCACGGCCGCGAGGCGTCTGTCCTCACCCATCTCCCCAGGCTAGGGACATTTGGCTACAAAGGGGACTGCTGGGTAGCACTTGGAGTGACGAGATGAAGGTACGACCAGACATGACGGCCGCAGCGACGGCCCGCAGCGCACACGCCGAGCCCACAGCGACCGCCCGCAGCGCACGTGCCGAGCCCACAGCGACCGCCCGCAGCACACGTGCCGGGCCCACAGTGACCGCCCGGAGCGACGCCTGCGCCCGCACCCGGATGCCGGCTCACTCACCCGGCCACCGCGGCTTCCGCTTCTCGTTGAAGGCCGCGACGCCCTCCGCCCGGTCCCCCGAGAAGGCCACCGCCCGCCAGGCCGCGTCCTCCACCTCCAGGCCGGCCCGCAGATCCAGCCCCTGCCCCAGCCGCAGGGCCCGCTTGGCCGCGCGCAGACCCACCGGCGAGTTCGCCCCGATCCGCTCGCCCAGTGCCAGTGCCTCCTCCCGGTCCCGCCCCTCGTCCACCAGCACGTCCACGAGGCCCAGCTCCCGGGCCTCCGCCGCCTCGACCCGCCGCGCGGAGAAGATCAGCTCGGCCGCCCGCGCCGCGCCCACCCGGCGGGGCAGCAACTGCGTCCCTCCGCCGCCCGGGATCACGCCCACCGACACCTCGGGCAGCCCCACCACGGCCGTACGGTCCGCCACGATGACATCGCAGGCCAGCGCCAGCTCGAAGCCGCCGCCCAGCGCGAACCCGTGCACCGCGGCGACCGTCGGCACGGGCAGTTCCAGCACGCCGGTGTACGCCCCCCGCGCGACCGGCCGCTGCCGCACCAGCTCGGCGTCGGAGAACGCGTTGCGCTCCTTGAGGTCGGCCCCGACACAGAAGGCCCGCTCGTGCGTCGAGGTGAGCACCACCACGCGTACGTCCCGGTCCTCGCCCAGGGCCGTGCAGGCGGCACCGATGGAGCGGGCCATCTCCGTCGAGACGGCGTTCATGGCCTTGGGCCGGTCGAGGGTCAGCTCCGCGACATGCCCGTCCCCGTGCCGCCGCACCAGCACGAACTCCCCGAACCGTTCCTCACTCATGACACCCTCCGGGTTAACGCGGGTTAACAAACCTGGCTCGCCCGATCATCGCAGCCGCGCTCCACGGGGAAAAGGCCCGACCGCGTCAAGCTCGGCCTCCGCCCACCCGTTCGAGTGACATCCCGCCCGACTCCGCCCGCATCACCCAAGGGAGCGCATAACGTGCGTCCGCCACAGCGCAGAGGGGGCGCGACGACATCGGGGAGGGAACGCGATGACGACCACACCGGTGAGCGGCCGGACCGGAAGCGCGCAAGCGGGTCGCGCGGCAGCGGGCGGCGAGACGGTGGACATCCGCCTCGGGACGCCGTCCCGCGCGCGGGGGCGGCATCGCCGGCCCCGGCCCCGCAAGGCGCTGTTCACCACGGGCGGGTTCGCCCTGGCGGTGGGTGCGCTGAGTCTGCTGCGGCTGACCGCCGACTCGGGCGTGGACACGGCCGAGGCCGGCCCCCGGCTCCAGCCCACCGCGGACACCCTGTCGAAGACGGACACCGCAGACGCGACCGACGCGGCCGCCACGGTGTCCGGTTCACCCGGGCCGACGACCACCGCCCCGGCCCCGACGGGCAACGGCGGTACGGTCCCGTCCGGCGTGGCCGTGCCCGGTGCCGCGCCCACCTCCGCGGTCCGTACGCCGAGCGGCCCGTACACCCCGCGCACCCGGTCACCGGCCGACGAGGGGACGCCCGCACCGGCGGCCACACCGTCCTCCGGGAGCACTGCCCCCCGGCCCCCCGGGCCGACGTCGACCCCGGCGCCCGAGCCGGGCACCGACCCGCCCGCCGCGGGGCCGACAAGCCGTCCGGGACTGTGCCTGCCGGTCGTCGGCCTGTGCGTGGACGCGCTGGACGCGCCGGCCGTGCTGCCCGGCTCCCGCGACTGAGCGGCGCGGCCTACTCTCCGTTGCCGCCGGTGTTCCGCCGGGTGAGCAGCCAGGGCTCGACCACGCCGAGCCCACGGACGGGGCGCTGCCACATCGGCTGGAGCGCGAACCGGTAGGCGGGCGGCTCCTCGCCCTCCTTCTCGGCCGCGGCCGCGGCCTCGGCGGCCTCCGCCTCCGAGGCGGGCGCGTCACCGGTGCGGATCAGCTCCTCGGCGAAGGCACTGTCGACGAGCACGGCGTCCCGAGGCGCTATCGACGTCAGCCGGGAGGCCAGGTTGACCGTCGTGCCGAAGACATCGCCCATCCGGGTGGTCACCGTGCCGAAGGCCATGCCGACGCGCAGTTCGGGCATCGTCGGGTCGTTGCCCATCGTCTCGACGAGCAGCAGCGCGATCTCGGCGGCGATGCCTGCGTCGTCGGCGGCGTACAGCACCTCGTCGCCGAGGGTCTTGACGAGGCGTCCGCCGCGGGCCGCGACCAGGTCGGCGGCGGTGGTCTCGAAGGCCTCGACCAGCTCGCCGAGTTCCTCCTCCTCCATACGGCGGGTCAGCCGCGTGAACCCGACGAGGTCGGCGAAGCAGACCGCGAGCCGCCGGTCGACCATCTCCTCGTCGTCCGCGGCCTGCACGACCCGGCCCGCCGAGGCGGCGAGCTGGCGGCGCCACACGTAGACGAGGAACTCCTCCAGCTCGGGCAGCAGCAGCTCGACGATCGGATACGTCACCTCGGTGCGGGTCATCCCCGGCTCGGGCGGCTCCGTCAGCCCCTCCAGGAAGGAATCGATCTGCCACTCGGCCAACCGGGCGGTGGTCTGCCCCGTGGACCGCGCGACCTGCACCGCCATGGCCTCGCTGAGCAGCCCCGCCTCGACGAGACCGGCCAGCCGCCGCAGGGCCAGTACGTCGGCCTCGGTGAGCGCCCTGGCCTGGCCGATGTCGGCGAAGCCCATGGCCCGCCAGAAGCGGGAGGCCAGTTCCATGGAGACGCCGGCGCTGCGGGCCGCCTGGAAGGGGGTGTATCGGCGCTCTGCGCCGAGGATGAGCTGCTCCAGGCGAAGGGCGAGGGGGTCGTCGCCGGGGTCGGTGGCCGGGACGTCAACCCGGCCGTCCGCGCCCTCGTCGGAGCCCGTGTCGTCGACGGTCACGCCTGCTGCCCTTCCGATCTATCGCGGTCAGGTTTCGACCGGCCTCAACTCTACGGCAGGTGTGCGCCAGCTCACTCCGTCGGGGAAGCGGGGGCTTTCTCGGCGGGGGGCAGGGCACCCGGCGCTGCTGTCACCGTCCTCTGGGGGCTGCGCCCCCAGACCCCCGCTGCGGCCCTGAACGGGCTTCGCTCTCAAACGCCGGACGGGCTGAATTGCCCGACCTTCACCTCTTGTCCCACCGAGTCGGGTGGTGGGTGGGCGCATGGGCACGGGGGTCCAGGGGCGGAGCCCCCGGGGCGGGGCTGGAGCGGTCGGCCCTTCGTGATGCGGAACCGGCGGAGCCCTCGCGGTACCTTCGAGCTCACGGCGATGAGGAGAGTGAACCGACGTGAGCAAGTTCGTGCGGCCGGCGGCCGAGGGGGCCGATCCGTTCGGGACGGCCCGGCTGCGGCGCGGGGTGCTGGACGCCTGGGCGACGAGTCCCGCCCGTTTCCGGGAGGACGCGAACGCCGAGGAGGATCTGGTCCTCGGCGGCTACCGTGACCGCCTCGTCGTGGAGCTGGCGCAGAACGCCGCCGACGCGGCCGCCCGCGCGGGCGTGCCCGGCAGGCTGCGCCTGACCCTGCGCGAGGGCGTCCTGGTCGCCGCGAACACGGGCGCCCCGCTGGACGCCGCCGGCGTCGAGTCCCTCTCCACGCTCCGCGCCTCCGCGAAACGCGAGGCCGGCCAGTCGGCGATCGGCCGCTTCGGCGTCGGATTCGCCGCGGTCCTCGCGGTGACCGACGAGCCCGCCGTCGTCGGCCGGCACGGCGGTGTCCGCTGGTCCCTGGCGGAGGCCCGGGTGCTGGCCTCGGAGACCGCCCGGCACAGTCCGGGCCTGGGCGACGAGATCCGCCGCCGTGAGGGCCATGTGCCGCTGCTGCGGCTGCCCTTCGCGGCCGAGGGCACCGCCCCCGAGCCGTACGACACGGCCGTGATCCTGCCGCTGCGCGACAGCGCCGCCGCAGATCTCGCGGAACGGCTCCTCACCGCCGTGGACGACGCCCTCATCCTCGCCCTGCCGGGCCTGGAGGAGGTCGTGATCGAGGTCGGGGACGCGGCGCCCCGCACCCTGCGCCGGGACACCGACGGCGCCCTCACGGTCGTGACGGACACGCGGGAGGGGACGACCCGGTGGCGGATCGCCGCCGCGCACGGGCCGCTCACCCCCGACCTGCTCGCCGACCGGCCGGTGGAGGAGCGGCTGCGCCCTCACTGGTCGGTGACCTGGGCCGTACCCGTGGACGCGGACGGGGCCCCGGCCCGGCCCCGTACCAGCCCCGTCGTGCACGCCCCCACGCCCAGCGACGAGCCCCTCGGCGTACCCGCGCTGCTCATCGCCTCCTTCCCCCTGGACACGACCCGGCGGCACGCGGCGCCCGGTCCGCTCACCGACCATCTGGTGCAGCGGGCGGCGGACGCGTACGCCGGACTCCTGGCCGGCTGGCGTCCGGTGACCACCGGGATCATCGACCTGGTGCCCGGCCCGCTGGGCAAGGGCGAGCTGGACGGCGCGCTGCGCCGGGCGATCCTGGAGCGGCTGCCGCGTACGGCGTTCCTGCCGCCCGCCGCCGTGCCGGTGGAGAGCGAGGCCGAGGACGAGCACGAGCACGAGCTGCCCGAGGCGCTGCGGCCCCGGGACGCCGAGGTCGTCGAGGGCGCCGGCGCGGACACCGTACGGGTGCTCGCCGAGGTGCTCCAGACGCTGCTGCCCGCCGGTCTTGAGCGCCGGGCGGAGCTGCGCACGCTCGGGGTGTCCCGGGTGCCGCTCGCCGACGCGGTCGACCGGCTGGCCGGGCTGGAGAAGGACCCGCAGTGGTGGTACCGGCTCTACGAGAGCCTCTCCGGGGTCGACCCCGAGCGGCTCTCCGGGCTGCCCGTGCCGCTCGCCGGGGGCACCTCCCAGGTTTTCGGCTCCGGGCAAGGCCGGACCACGATCGGTCCCCGTCAGGTGCTGCTGCCGACCTCGGACGCGCCCCGGCTCGACGCCGACGTACTGGCCCGGCTGGGTCTGAAGGTGGCCCACCCGGACGCCGCGCATCCGCTGCTGGAGAAGCTGGGCGCCCTGCCCGCGACACCGCGAGCGGTGCTGACGACCCCGCAGGTGCGGGCGGCCGTGGCCGCGTCCCTGGACGACGACGGCGGTGCCTGGGACGACCAGGGCACCTTGGACGCCGAGGAGCTGGCCGACACCGTCCTGGCGCTGGTCCGCGACGCGGGCCTGGAGCCCGGCGAGGAGCCCTGGCTGGGCGCCCTCGCCCTGCCCGACGAGGACGGGGAGCCGACTCCGGCCGGCGAACTCGTCCTGCCCGGCAGCCCGTTCGCCGAGATCATCCGCGAAGACGAACTGGCCTACGTGGATCGGGAGTTGGCGGACAAGTGGGGCGAGCAGCCCCTCACGGCCTGCGGTGTCCTGGCGAACTTCGCGCTCGTGCGCGCCACGGACGTCGTCCTCGACCCGGATGAACTGGAGCCCCGCGAGGGCGACTTCGCCGAACCGGACGACGCCGGGCTGCTGGACGCCGTGGACGTGTGGGCCGAGGACATCCTCGACCGCTTCCCGGACTCGCCCGTCCCGCCGGTCGCCACCGAGCTGGTCGCCGTCCGCGACCTCGACCTCGTCGACGACGACCGCTGGCCGCAGGCCCTCGCGCTGCTCGCCCAGCCGCCCCTGCGCGACGCCCTCACGCAGCCCGTCCGCATCCTCCTCCCGGACGGCACCCACGAGGTCGTACGCCCGTACACCGCCTGGTGGCTGCGCGGGCACCCCGTCCTCGACGGCCGCCGCCCGGCGGGCCTGCTCGCGGCCGGCGGCGACCCCCTCCTGCACGGCCTGTACGACCAGGCCGACGCGACCGGCTTCGACGACGAACAGGTCCTGCGCGCCCTGGGCGTACGGACCTCCGTGGCCGCCCTCCTCGACGAGCCGGGCGGCGCGGCCGAACTCCTCGACCGCCTCGCGGACCCCGACCGTCCGGTGAGCGCCGCCCAACTGCACGGCCTCTACGGCGAGCTGGCCGAGCTGGACCCGGAGCAGGTGACCCTGCCGGACGAGCTGCGGGCCGTCGTCGACGGCCGGGTCGAGGTCGTGGACGCGGCCGACGCCGTCGTCGTCGACTCCCCCGACCTGCTGCCCTTCACGGCGGGCGTCCCGCTGCTCCCCGTACGCCCCGCGAGGGCCGCCGGGCTGGCCGAACTGTTCCAGGTCCGCCGCCTCAGCGAGTCCGTGACGGGCGAGATCCACTCCGAGGGCACCGAACACGAGGTTCCCGAGCCGGTACGCACCCTCCTCGGCCCGCGCACCCCCACCACCTACGTCGAACACGAGGAACTCGTCGTGGACGGCGTGGAGATCGACTGGCGTCTGACCGATGACGGCATCCTCCACGCCTCCACCCTGGAGGGCGTCGCCGCCGGCCTCGCCTGGGCGGCCGGCCAGTGGCCCCGCCGCTTCGAGGTGGCGGCCCTGATGGAGGACCCGTCCAGGACGGACGAGCTGGCCCGGGACCGCTGGTTCGACTGAGGCGACCGGTCCGGCTCACCGGCTCGGGCGGCACCGGACTCACCGGGGCGCCCGAGCCGGGGCGGGCCTGAGCGAGAGCCTGAGTGAACTCGGGGGGAAACTCCGCGACTTCGTACAGCTTCCCGGTCCCCGCGGCGGGCGGGTACGGCGCCCCGGCGACCTGTGCCCCCAGGGGGCGCGGGGAACCGCGCGGCCGGCGACGACGCTCTCGCGATGGGCCGCGGACCTCAGCCTCCCGGTATCCGCGGAGCGCTAGGCGGCCACGCGGCGGTCGACCCTCCTCCACAGCAACTCCAGGGCCGCCGCCGCGACCGCCGCGACGCCCACCGCGATCCACGGCATCGTCATGCCGATCAGCTTCAGCGCGAAGAAGTCCTGGAGCCACGGCACCACCAGGACGACCACGAAGGCCGAGCCCATGGACGCCACCAGCAGGACCCGCCACCAGGTGTAGGGCCGGGCGATGATCGCCAGCACCCACATCGAGATCAGGAACAGGGTCAGCGTCGCCGCGCTCGTCTCGGCCTCCAGCGCACCCTCGCCCGAGTAGTGGTGCCGGGCGATCAGGTACGTCGTGAAGGTCGCCACGGCGGCCAGCACCCCGCCCGGGACCGAGTACAGCATCACCCGCCGCACGAAGTGGGGCCGCGCGCGTTCCTTGTTGGGGGCGAGCGCGAGGAAGAACGCCGGGACGCCGATCGTCAGCGTCGACAGCAGGGTGAGGTGGCGGGGGAGGAACGGGTACTCCACCTGCCAGCACACCACCAGCAGCGCGAGCAGCACCGAGTACACGGTCTTCACCAGGAACAGCGTGGCCACCCGCGTGATGTTGCCGATGACCCGCCGGCCCTCCGCCACCACCGACGGCAGCGTGGCGAAGCTGTTGTTCAGGAGCACGATCTGGGCGACCGCCCGGGTCGCCTCCGAGCCCGAGCCCATCGCCACGCCGATGTCGGCGTCCTTCAGCGCGAGGACGTCGTTGACGCCGTCGCCGGTCATCGCGACGGTGTGCCCGCGTGACTGGAGGGCGCCGACCATGTCCCGCTTCTGCTGCGGGGTGACCCGCCCGAACACCGTGCCCTCGTCGAGCGCCACGCCCATCGCGTCCCGCTCGGCGGGCAGCCCGCGCGCGTCCACCGTCCGGCCGTCCAGGCCGAGCTTGGCGGCCACGGCCCCCACGGACACCGCGTTGTCGCCGGAGATGACCTTGGCGTGGACGTCCTGCTCGGCGAAGTAGCGCAGGGTGTCGGCGGCGTCGGGGCGCAGCCGCTGTTCCAGGACGACCAGGGCGGCGGGGCGGGCGCCGCGGGCAGGCTCTGGGTCGTTCAGGGCGCGGCTGGTGCGGGTGAGGAGCAGCACCCGCAGGCCCTGCTCGTTGAGGCGCTCGGTCTCGGCGAGGGCGGGGTCGTCGTCGGCGAGGAGGACGTCGGGGGCGCCGAGCAGCCACGTACTGCTCTCGCCGTCGCCCTCGTTGAAGGCGGCGCCGCTGTACTTGCGGGCGGAGGAAAAGGGCAGGGCCTCGGTGCAGCGCCAGTCCTCGGCGTCCGGATAGGCGTCGATGATCGCCCGGAGGGAGGTGTTGGGCCGCGGGTCGGACGCGCCGAGCGCGCCGAGCACCTGGTGCACGTACCCGGTGTCGCTGCCGCCCAGCGGATGGATCTCGGTGACGTCCATGCCGCCCTCGGTGAGGGTGCCGGTCTTGTCCAGGCAGACGGTGTCGACGCGGGCGAGGCCCTCGATGGCCGGCAGTTCCTGGACGAGGCACTGCTTGCGGCCGAGCCGGATCACGCCGATGGCGAAGGCGACGGAGGTCAGCAGGACGAGACCCTCGGGGACCATCGGCACGATCCCGCCGACGGTTCGCGCGATGGAGTCCTTGAGGTCGTTGTCCTTGACGAACAGCTGGGTGATGACCAGGCCGATCGCGGCCGGGACCATCATCCACGTCACGTACTTGAGGATCGTGGAGATGCCGGTGCGCAGCTCGGAGTGGACGAGGGTGAAGCGGGACGCCTCCTCGGCGAGCTGGGCGGCGTACGCCTCGCGTCCGACCTTGGTGGCCCGGAAGGCGCCGCCGCCCGCCACCACGAAGCTGCCGGACATCACCTGGTCGCCGGGGCGTTTGACGACGGGGTCGGCCTCCCCGGTGAGCAGTGACTCGTCGATCTCCAGGCCGTCGGCCTCGACGCACACCCCGTCCACGACGATCTTGTCGCCGGGTCCGATCTCGATGAGGTCGTCCAGGACGAGGGAGGAGGTGCCGACCGCGACGGCGACCCCGTCGCGCCGGACGGTGGGGCGGGCCTCGCCGATGACGGCGAGGGAGTCGAGGGTCTTCTTCGCCCGCCACTCCTGGATGATGCCGATGCCGGTGTTGGCGAGGATGACGTACCCGAAGAGGCTGTCCTGGAAGGGCGCCACGAACAGCATGATCACCCACAGGACGCCGATGATCGCGTTGAACCGGGTGAAGACGTTCGCCCGGACGATCTCGCCGACCGAGCGGCTGCTGCGGACGGGTACGTCGTTGACCTGACCGCGCGCGATGCGCTCCGCGACCTCCGCGGAGGTGAGCCCGGTCGCCGTGGGGGCCGGGGCGGTGGCGGCGGCGTCGGTATGGGTCATGGAATCGACGGTACGTGCGGATGCCGGCGTTCACCCGCCGGAGGCCCGGAAGATCCGACCTGGGGAGGACGGCTGTCGTGCGCCGGTACTACCTGGCGTCTAGTCCTCCCCGGAGGCGCCCCGCTTGATCGCCGCGTCGCGCTTGCGGACGTACCAGATGCCGATGAATCCGAGGCCGCCGCCCGCGAGGCAGGTCCAGAGCCACCACAGGTGGCCGTGATCGTCGAACCAGCCGTAGAAGGGCAGCTGGACGAGGAAGAGGGCGAACCAGAGGATCGTGCCGCCGGTGATGGTGGCGACCACGGGGCCCTCCAGGGGCTCCGGCGCCTCGTGCTTGGGGATCCACTTCGCCATGGGGGACAGCCTACGAGGCGATCAGGTCTACGCGCGGAGATGGTGCTCCCCGATTTATGTGTTCATACTGAAACGGTTTGCCTTTGACCATATTCATTCGTAGGAAGCACCAAAGCGGCATGGGGGATGTCCGCCGGTGATGAGGTTCTCCATGTCCACCTCGGCCCCCGCCAGGGTTCCCGCGCCCGAAGAACCGGGCGGCACGCCCGCGTACGGCGCGCTCGACCGCTTCTTCCGCATCTCCGAGCGGGGAAGCACGCTTCCCCGGGAGATCAGGGGCGGCTTCGCCACCTTCTTCGCGATGGCCTACATCATCGTGCTGAACCCGATCATCCTGGGCAGCGCGAAGGACATGTACGGGCACCAGCTCGACAACGGCCGGCTCGTCACCGCCACGTGTGTGACGGCCGCGTTCACGACGCTGCTGATGGGCGTCATCGGCAACGTGCCGATCGCGCTGGCAGCCGGTCTCGGAGTCAACTCGGTCGTCGCGCTCCAGCTCGCCCCCCGGATGGCCTGGCCGGACGCGATGGGCATGGTCGTCCTCGCCGGTTTCGTGGTCATGCTGCTGGTGGCGACCGGTCTGCGCGAGCGCGTCATGAACGCCGTGCCCTTCGGCCTGCGCAAGGCCATCAGTATCGGTATCGGCCTGTTCATCATGCTGATCGGTCTCGTCGACTCCGGCTTCGTCACCCGCATCCCGGACGTCGCCCAGACCACCGTCCCGCTCCAGCTCGGCGGCGACGGTCACCTCAACGGGTGGCCGGTTCTCGTCTTCGTCCTCGGCGCGCTGCTGACGCTCGCGCTGATCGTGCGCAAGGTCCCCGGCGCGATCCTCATCTCGATCGTCGCCACGACCGTCCTCGCCCTGGTCATCAACGCCGTCGCCACCGTGCCGTCCTGGGGTCTGACCACCCCGGAGTGGCCCGGCAACCCGGTCGCCACGCCCGACTTCGGCCTGATCGGCGAGTTCAGCCTCTTCGGCGGCTTCGGCAAGGTCGGCGTACTGACCGGCGTGCTCTTCGTCTTCACCGTGCTGCTGTCGTGCTTCTTCGACGCGATGGGCACGATCATGGGCGTCAGCGACGAGGCCAAGCTGACCGACGCGCAGGGACAGATGCCCGGCATCAACAAGGTCCTCTTCGTCGACGGTCTCGCCGTCGCCGCCGGTGGCGCCAGCTCCTCCTCCGCCACCACCGCCTTCGTGGAGTCCACGGCCGGCGTCGGCGAGGGCGCCCGCACCGGCTTCGCGAACCTCGTCACCGGCGGACTCTTCACCCTGGCTCTGTTCCTGACCCCGGTCGCCACGATGGTCCCGTCCCAGGCGGCCACCCCCGCCCTGCTCGCGGTCGGCTTCCTGATCCTGGCCGGTTCGGTCAAGGAGATCGACTGGGCCGACCACACCATCGCGATCCCGGCCTTCATCACGATGGTGATGATGCCGTTCACCTACTCGATCACCAACGGCATCGGCATGGGCTTCATCACCTTCGCGGTCCTGCGCCTTGCGGCCGGCCGAGGCCGCGAGGTCCCGGTCCCGATGTACGTGGTCTCGGCCGTGTTCGCCTTCTACTACCTGATGCCGGCCCTGGGCCTGACCTGAGCCGCGCGCCGGCCGTCCTACGGCCTCACCTGAGCTGCGTGACGCGGCTCAGGTGAGGCCGTAGAACTTCTCCGTCTCCTCGACAGCGGTCTGGAACCGTTCGTCGAAGTCATCGCGAATGAGCGTCTGGACGACATAGTCCTGGACGCTCATTCCCCTTTTGGCGGCATGGTGCCGGAGCCGCTCCAGCAGTTCGTGGTCTATCCGCAGGCTGAGCACATCTGTCCCCATGCCTACGAGGGTCGCGGCACGGTCCCGGTCGGCGGGTGACGTTCCGCACCTGTACCACCCGTACGAGTGACATTCGGGGGGTGTGGCGGTTCCGTGGCACGCGTCACGGGAAGCAGGCGCCCCCCGGTTGGTCTTTAGCGAGGGTAATGAGTTACTCTAAATACATGCCGGACCTAACACATGGCGACGACGTTGCCGCCGTGAACTCCCTGCGCTCCGCCGTGATGCGGCTCTCCCGTCGGCTCAAGCACCAGCGCGTCGACGAGTCACTGAGCCCCACCGAGATGTCGGTGCTCGGCACCCTTTCCCTCTGCGGCAGCGCCACCCCGGGTGAGCTGGCCCGCAAGGAACACGTGCAGCCGCCGTCGATGACCCGCATCGTGGCGCTCCTGGAGGCCAAGGGGCTGGTCCGTCTGGAGCCCCATCCCGAGGACCGCCGCCAGAAGGTCGTCACGAAGACCGAGCAGGCCGAGGCCATGCTCGCGGAGAGCCGCGCCAAGCGGAACGCCTTCCTGGCCACCCTGGTCGACGGTCTCGACGAGGACGAGTGGGCGAAGCTGCGTGCCGCCGCCCCCGTCCTGGAGAAGCTCGCACACCTGTAGGCACTTTCGAGGAGGCGACCCTTTTGAGTACGGGACCCGGAGCAGACTCCGCCCCCGCACCGACCACCCACGACT
>NZ_JARGEF010000102.1:0-25964 GCF_033794725.1 Streptomyces sp. ID05-39B
CCCCGGTCCTCCTGCCGCCGCGGCTCGTCGTCCGGACGAGCGGCTGAGCCGTCCCACCACACCCGCACCCCTTTCACCCGCCGAGCGGCTCCCTGAGCCCGTCCGGCCGATAGCTGCGATCCCGCTCACAGCTGCAGTGCGGCGACGGGACGCGGTCCCCTCTACCGCCGGCGCATCAGGCCGGCCTGCGCAAGGAGATTTATCATGAGAAATCCGCGTACACGCTGGGCAGTTGGCAGCATCGCACTGTTGTCGCTCAGCCTGTCGGCCTGCGGTGGCAGCGGGTTCGACTCCGGCAAGGAAGACAGCCAGGAGTCGACCGGCCCCGCGTCGATCAAGGTCCTCATCGCCTCCAGCGGTGACGCGGAGACGAAGGCCGTCACGGACGCCTCCAACGCATGGGGGGCGAAGTCCGGCAACAAGGCGACCGTCACGCAGGCGCAGGACATCGGCCAGCAGCTCGGACAGGGCTTCGCCTCGAACAATCCGCCGGACGTCTTCTACGTCGACGCCGGCCGCTTCGCGACGTACGCGAGCGCGGGCAGCCTCGAACCGTACGGCGACAGTCTCGCGGGGAAGGACGACTTCTACCCGGCTCTGCGCCAGGCGTTCACCTACGACGGCAAGCTCTACTGCGCCCCCAAGGATTTCTCCACGCTCGGCCTGCAGATCAACACCACTGCCTGGTCGAAGGCGGGCCTGACCGACGCCGACATCCCCACCACCTGGGAGGAACTGGCGGCCGTGGCGAAGAAGCTGACCACGGGCAAGCAGGTCGGCCTCGCCCTCGGTGACACGCGCGACCGGATCGGGGCCTTCATGGTCCAGGCCGGCGGCTGGGTGACGAACAAGGACGCCACCAAGGTCACCGCGGACTCGCCGGAGAACCTCAGGGCTCTGAAGTTCGTCCAGTCGCTGCTCGCCGACGGCTCGGCCAAGTACCCCAAGCAGCTTGACTCGGGCTGGTCGGGCGAGGCGTTCGGCAAGCAGAAGTCCGCCATGACGATCGAGGGCAACTGGATCGCCGGCGCCATAAAGAACGACTACCCGGACGTCAAGTACAAGACGGTCCCGTTGCCGGCCGGCCCCGCCGGCAAGGGCACGCTCGCCTTCACCCAGTGCTGGGGCATCGCGGCGAAGAGCAAGAACAAGGCCGCGGCGCTCGACTTCGTCAAGGCGATGACCTCGAAGGACAACCAGTTGACCTTCGCCCAGGCGATCGGTGTGATGCCGTCCCTGCAGTCCGCTGAGGCCGACTACATCGCCAAGTCCCCGCAGGACAAGGCATTCATCGACGGCGCCGCGTATGCCCAGGCCCCGGTGAACGTCGCGAAGATCGACCAGGTACTCGCCGACTTCGACACCGGCCTCCAGGGGCTGCCCAAGGCCGACCCGGAGCAGATCCTCAAGCGGCTCCAGAAGAACGCGCAGGCGGTCGTAGGCCAGTGACCCGGACAATCCGGGCGGCTCAAGTAGTCCGGACAGGAACGGAACGAGAGTGAACCTACGATGAGTGAACCGAATCCCGGGCCCGCACAGGGCCCGGGCAGCGGCCCGGCACCGGCCCGGACGGCAGCCGCTGCCAAGGCCGGTGGAGGCCGTGGCCGCCGTGAGCGATCCCCCCGCGGCGGTATCCGGGGCCGGGAAGGTCTCGCCGGCTGGCTGTTCGTCTCGCCGGTGATCGTCGTGCTCGGGCTCTTCCTGGTCGTGCCCATTCTCATGGCGCTCTGGGTGAGCCTGTCCGACTGGAACGGCCAGGGCAGCCCGTTCTCGTCAGGCGTGCACTTCGACGGTGCGGAGAACTACGAGCAGATCCTCACCGAACCCGGCCTGGCGCAGAGCGACTTCATGACGAGCCTGCGCAACAACGCGTACTACGTGTTCTTCGTCGTCCCGCTGCAGACCGCGCTCGCGCTGGGCCTGGCGCTCCTGGTAAACGGCAAGCGGCTCAAAGGCAAAGGTTTCTTCCGCACCGCGTACTACTTCCCGGCGGTGACGAGCTCGGTCGCGATCTCGGTCGTCTTCCTGTTCATCTTCTCCTCCAGCGGCGTCGTCAACTCCCTGCTGGCGAAGATCGGCGTCGACGGACCGGCCTGGTTCGCCGATCCCCGCGGCATCATCCACCTCGCCCTCGGCGCCCTCGGCATGAACACCGACGCGCCACCTGCCGCACTCGCCGACACGACCGTCGGCGGCCTGTCCCTGTGGGACTGGATCTCCGGCCCCAGCGTCGCCATGACCGCGATCATCGCCCTGGTCGTGTGGACGACGGCGGGCACCTTCATGCTCATGTTCCTCGCCGCGCTGCAGGACATCCCCCTCGAAGTCGAGGAAGCCGCCGAGATCGACGGCACCGGGCGCTGGCAGCGGTTCCGCCACGTCACGCTGCCCATGCTCAAGCCAACCCTCTTCCTCGTTCTGACCCTCGGACTCATCGGCACCTGGCAGGTCTTCGACCAGATCTACGTCATGTCCAAGGGCGCACCGGCGAAGACAACGCTGACCCCTGCGTTCCTCTCGTACCAGTCCTCGTTCACCGACAACGAGTGGGGCCAGGGCAGCGCCATCGCCTTCATCCTCTTCGCGATCATCGTCGCGATGACCCTGCTGCAGCGGTTCGTCCTGCGCGACAAGGACGAGGCCCGCGCCAAGGCCGCCACCCGGCGCGCGGCGAAAGCGGCCCGCTCCGGCTCCGGCCCGACCACGGGAGCGGCCTGATGGCCCTGACCCGCATCGCCGCAACGGCCCGCCCCACGCGCCCCGGAACCACCGCGACCGCGCCCACCACCGCAACCGCCCCGGCGGCCACAGCCGACGTCCACAACAGAGGCACGCGATGAGCCCACAGCACAAGCTCGCCGACGCGGACACCGCGGCGCACACAGTCGAGCAGCCCAGCACCCGACGCTCAGGCAACCGCACGCGCCGTGGCGGTGCCCTCACCCGAGCACTCGGCTACACGGCCCTCGTCCTCGTCGCGCTGCTCTACATCTACCCCTTCCTCATCCAGCTCGCGACGAGCTTCAAGACCGACGCGGACGCCACCAGCAACCCGCTCTCGCTGTGGCCCCAGCACTTCACGACAGCCGCCTTCAGCCGGCTCGCCGAGGCGGACTATCCGCGCTGGTTCGCCAACTCCGTCGTCGTCGCACTCCTCGTCACCGCCGGCCGCGTCTTCTTCGACTCCCTCGCCGGATACGCACTGGCCCGGCTGCGCTTCCGCGGCAGGGGCGCACTGTTCGCCGCCGTCATCGCGGTCATGGCCGTGCCCGGCGTCGTCCTGCTCATCCCGAAATTCCTCGTCCTCAACCAGATCGGGATGTACGACTCCTACTCGGGCATGATCGTCCCGCTCCTCGCCGACGCCGCAGGCGTGTTCATCATGAAGCAGTTCTTCGAGTCGATCCCCGTCAGCGTCGAGGAAGCAGCCCGGATCGACGGCGCGAGCACCTTCCGGATCTTCTGGTCCGTCGTGCTGCCGATGGCCAGGCCAGCCCTCATCACCCTGACCATCCTGTCCTTCCAGGGATCGTGGAACGAACTGCCGCACTTCATCGTGTCCCGGCAGAGCCCGGAACTGAACACCCTGACCTCCGGAGTCGCCTCACTCGTCTCCGGCCAGCTCGGCTCGGGCAACCAGTACCCGCTCAAACTCGCGGCGACCCTGCTCATGACCATCCCCGTGGCACTGGTCTTCTTCGCCTTCCAGCGGCACTTCGTCCGCGGCGGCACGGCAGGCGCGACCAAGGGATAGTCGGACCAGGCACCCGAACCACCGTCGTGATCAATGCGCCGGCGGCGTGGACCACGCACCCCCTCCGACAGGACCCAGCCACATGAACAACCTGCCCTCCACAGACCACGCGGCGAACGACTCCTGGTGGCGCTCCGCGGTCATCTACCAGGTGTACATACGCAGCTTCGCCGACGGCGACGGCGACGGAACCGGCGACATCGCCGGCCTCCGCTCCCGCCTGCAGTACCTGGCCTACGTCGGCGTCGACGCGATCTGGATCAACCCCTGGTATCCGTCCCCGCTGGCCGACGGCGGCTACGACGTCTCCGACTTCCGCGACGTCCACCCCGCCTACGGCACGCTCGACGAGGCCCGGAAACTGATCGGCGAGGCCCACGAGGTGGGCCTGCGGGTGATCCTGGACATCGTCCCGAACCACGTGTCCGACCAACACATCTGGTTCCAGAAGGCGTTGGCGGCGGGGCCGGGTTCCCCGGAACGAGACCGGTTCATCTTCCGCGACGGCAAGGGCGAGAACGGCTCCCTGCCCCCGAACGACTGGTACGCGGCCTTCGGCGGCCCCACCTGGACCCGCACGCCGGACGGCCAGTGGTACCTCCACCTCTTCGCCCCCGAACAGCCCGACCTCAACTGGGACAACGACGAGGTACGGGCCGAGTTCGAATCGATCCTGCGCTTCTGGTTCGACCTGGGCGTCGACGGCTTCCGCATCGACGTCGCCCACGGCATGGTCAAGGACCCGGCCCTCCCGGACCTCGGCCTGACGGAGTTCTCCGTCCTCGCCGGCGAGGGTCAGGAGAACCACCCGCACTGGGACCGCGACGGCGTCCACGACATCTTCCGCAGCTGGCGCGCCATCGCCGACAGCTACCCCGACCCCCGCGTCTTCGTCGCCGAAGCCCACGTCCGCCCCGGCCGCCTGCCCGACTACCTCCGCGCGGACGAACTCCACACCGCCTTCAACTTCGACTTCCTCAAGTCCGCCTGGGAGGCAGACAAGCTGCGCGAGGTGATCGACCGCACCATCACCGACCTGGCGCGGGTCGGCGCCCCCGCCACCTGGGTGCTCTCCAACCACGACGAAGCCCGCAACGTCACCCGCTACGGCCGCGCCCACACCGGCGTCACCACCCCGATGCGGGACCAGGGCCACCCCACCGACCTCGCCCTCGGCACCCGCCGCGCCCGAGCGGCGGCCCTGCTGATGCTCGCCCTGCCCGGAGGCGCGTACATCTACCAGGGCGAGGAACTCGGCCTGTACGAGGTCGAAGACCTCCCCGAGTCGGCACTTCAGGACCCCACCTGGGAACGCTCCGGCCACACCGTCCGAGGCCGCGACGGCTGCCGCGTCCCCCTCCCCTGGACCGGCGACACCCCGCCCTTCGGCTTCGGCACCTTCGTGTCCGCCTCCCCCTGGCTTCCCCAGCCCGACGACTGGAAGTCCTACACCGCCGAAGCCAACCAGGCCGACCGCACCTCCATGCTTCACCTCTACCGCTCCGCCCTGCGCCTGCGCCGCAGCCACCCCGGCCTGCGAAGCGAGGAGTTCCGCTGGCTCGACAGCCCGTCCGGCACACTCCTCTTCGAACGCGGCAACGGCCTGCTGTGCGCGGCCAACCTCTCCGACCAACTGATCCCGTTCCCCGACAAGACCAGCCCTCTCCTCGCCTCAGGACCGCTGGACAGAGCCGGGCTGCTGCCCCCCGACACCACGGTCCTGCTGCACCGGGACTGACGGGCGGCGACGGAATCACCCCAGCCGACCTCACCGGCGCGTCCAGTCGCGCCCACATACCCCAGGGCCTGTCCGGTGTTCCTCCCCGCCGATCGGACAGGCCCTGGTCCATCTCCAGGAGCACGATGGAGTCGCCGGCTTCCGCTACGGAATCGGGCCGATCAGTTCGCAGGCCCGTGCCGCGGCCACCAGAGCGCCGGTGCTACCAGTGGTAGCGGCTACGTCCAGCGCGGTGTCGGCGAACTTCACAACGTGCTCGTCGCCGTGCTCAGCCGCGCGTGCGAAGACTTCCTGAGCGGCGTCCGCCACCGATCCGGTAGGGACCTTCGGCAGTTCGGACGCCGGCGCCGGGGTCGCTGGTGAATACAGGGCGGTCACCGCGGCGCTCGCCGTCCAGGCGGCGTTCAGACTCGGTGCCCACAGCGCGGGCGGCAGCGCGGGCAGAGTGCGCAGCACGGCGTTGGGCGCGGTGGCGGCGTGCACCAGCATGATGGGACTGAGATGGCCGTGCGTGGCGTAGCGGTACGCGGCTGCCCGGACGAGCTCGGCCAGCACTTCACGGGACTTCTCAGGCGTCACTGCCGGGCGGAGTGCGGCGGTCGCCGCCGTCCAGCCGGGCGTTGCGGTCAGCTGCGCGAGGCCGTCACGGAAGCCCCTGTCCTGGTCCGCGATCAACGGGATGCCGTCCAGTGCCTCACCCGGACTGGCGGTGCCGCCCGGCGCGGCGACGCCGGGCGTCGGGAGGCTGCGGGCCGCCCAGTAGGCGAGGCCATGGGCCAGTTCCGCGGTACGCGGGTCGGCGCTCGACCCGGCACCCTCGTCGTTGCCGTGCTCGTCGTCCAGGAGGGTGCGGACGGCATGGCCGACACGGATCACCGGGTGGGTGGCACCGGCGGCGATGCCCGGCAGCAGGCGTGGCCACCACTCCACCAACACCTCGCGCCATGGCCGGTCGGCGGTCTGGCGAACGAAGTGCGCCGTCCAGTCTCCGATCCTGCAGGGATCACCCAGCGCCTCCTGCCATCCGTCAGCAGTGATCGGATCGGTGGCGCGGGGCAAGTCCTCCAGCTTGTCGCGGTAGTAATCCAGCCAGCGATGCACAGTGGTCGCGTGACCGTTGCGGACCAACGCCTCCACCGCCATCGGACCGTGGTTGGACAGCCAACCGTCGCGTTCAGGGCCGTAGTCGTGCAGTCGCTGGAGAGCTTCGTCGAGGGTTCCGGTGGTGTCCATGATCCCGACGCTAGCGACCGCGACGACCGGACGTAACGGGCTTGAGACGTACGCCTGGTACGCCTGCAGACCTAGAGCGTGTCTGGAGTCGGAGTGACCGGGGGTGTCGATGAGGTTGATCTGGACGTCGCCGGAGGTGAAGGCGGCAACGGCAGAGCGGATCGTGATGCCGCGCCGTCGCTCGATCTCCCCGTCGTCGGTGCGGGTGTCGCCGGCATCGACGCTGCCGAGCCGGTCGATCGCGCCGCCGTCGAAGAGGAGCCGCTCGGTGAGGCTGGTCCTACCAGCGTCGACGTGCGCCAGAATGCCGATGTTCAGGGTGTGCATGCGTGGTCGAGTCCTCAAGAACCGTGAGCGATCTGGCCTTCCTCAGCGTTCGCGCCACGCCTGTCGGCATGACGGCCCCCTCAGGCGCTGATCGACGCGTACGTGGACAGTCGGCCGTGTGAGCGCCACACGCTGCGGAGCGCGTTGCTGGCGGAGGAACTCGCGGTCTTTCTGTTGCTGTGGCCGTCCTTCGGCGCGTTCAACAGTGTCCTGGGGACAGCCCGTGTGCGTCGAAGGACGTTCGAAATCGCGGAGTGTTGGCTCGACGCGTGACAGCTCGGAAAATCGCAACGCCATCGTCCGGGCAGACTCTGCCTACGCGGGCACACTCGTCGACTGGGCGAAGAAGCAGCTCGACACGACGATCAGCACGGGCACCGATCGCCCCGGCCGTGATGGAGGCCGCTGCCTGACCAACATCCATCTCATCGTCGGCGCATCGTCGTCACGTCGATGATCGAAGCGAACTGTCCGCCAGGATGCGTTCCAAGGATCGGTGACCCATTCGACTCATGACCGGGTTGCTTTCGACGTAGTACCAGACCAACCCCATCGCTTGAACGAAAGCCCACGCCTTGCCTCGCTCCCATTCAAGGTCGTCGCTACTCAGGTGATCGCGGAGCACCTGCCGCGGCCCGGCCTCGAGCAAATGCCACGCGCTCACGAGATCCAGAGAAGGGTCAGCCGGCCCGAAGCCGCCAACGTCGAGAATCCCCGCAAGACGGCCGGCGGACACGAGCACGTTGCCGGGAATCAGATCGCAATGGGCCATGGCGTCCTCAGCTGCACCTCGCGGCAGATCACGCAGAGTTGCCCAGATACGGCGAAGCCGGGGGACATCCAGGAGTTGCTCACTGTGTCTGAAACAGGTCTCCATCCACGCGTCATGGGATTGCAGGTCGCCTCCTCGACCTGTGCCGGCGAACGTGCGGCCACGCGTGTCGATCGTGCGGAGGTCGCCGATGAGATCGGCCAAGTCGTGGGCAAACGCCACCGATTCGCCGGGGTCCTCATCGTCGGCCACGACCCCGGGCAGCCACGTCTGCACCGACCACGGAAGTGGGTAGCCTGCCCCGGGTTCACCGAGCGCGACCGGCTCAGGCGTGGGGAAACGCGTACGACCTGCCAGCTCGCGAGCCGCTTCCGCCTCGGACTCCAGCCAGCGCCGGGTCGGCTCGACGTCTGCGGCCTCAAGAGGGAATCGAGCTGCGAACCGATCGCCGATGCGGAAGAGGGCGTTGACCGTACCCTGCGCAGCGATGCTCCTGACCGGCAGGCTCCGCCACTCAGGAAACTGCTGATCGACCAACGTGCGCACCGTCTCAGGCGACACCGTCAGCTGGTTGGCGTGCATCTTCATGGCGGAAGCATCCGCGCCACGAATTTCAACTGCAACCTGTTTCTTGTCGCGACCTTGCCTGTCGGCACCCCGGCACCAGCCACTTCACAGCCGTCGTCGCTGTCGTAGCCACCGCAGTGAAGCGAGCCCCAACGTGGCCATCATGGTCACCAGGTGGGGATCGGCGGCCGGCCCGGCCATGGCGGCGGCTCGCAGGAGGAATCCGGCGTGCAGTGCCAGCACTTCGTTGACCTGGACGGGGTCGAGATCGCGGGTGAGCGGGTGGTGCTCGGCGATCGCCTGCGGATCCACGCCGCTGAGGGAAGCACTCGACATCAGCGTGACCGCGTCACAGTGGCGGGGACCGATCCAGGCGTGCGGCCAGTCGACGATGAAGACGCGGTCCGCAGTCAGCATGATGTTGAACGGGTACAGGTCTCCGTGCAGGAGAGTGGCGCCATCCAGCGAAGCGCTCTCCTCCAAGGTCGCGAGTTCGTCGAAGTGGCGGGCCGCCCACGGCGAAAGTTCCTCCACCTTGTTTCTGACTACGGCATTGCCCGCTATCGCCAGCCATCCTCCAAGGCGCGGCTTGCCCAAGAGCGCCTCGTCCACGGGTGACGTTGTCGGGAACTTTGCCATTTCGGTGACTGTCGCGAGCACTCTGTCGAGTTCCTCCCGCTGCCACGGCTGAGCAGGCAGACGTCCCCGAATCTCCTCGAAGGCCAGCACCACCCAGGTGCCGTCGTCGTACGCATCGAGCAAACGTGGGGCCGGCACCTCTCGGGGAAGCCGCTCGGACACCGCGATCTCTCGGCGATGGAAGTCCGCCACCGCCGGCGCCCTCAGCGCGCTCGTCGCCTTGATAAACACACCTCTGCCGTTCGCCAAGCGCACTCGTGCGGCCAAGCCCTCGGAAAACCCGCCCGGCTGGCTGATCGCCTCAGCCACCGGGCTGCCGAGCAACCGCTCGATCCCTGCGGTCACCTCGTGCGGCATCGCCGCCCAGGCCATCCTCCGGCTGCCTGTGGCCTCGGGCATGCCCAGGCCCGCCGCTGTGAGGCCGTTTTCGGGATCGTGCTTCACCGTGGGTCTTCCCGTCCTCGGCGGATGGTGGTGGTTGTGCGAGAGGCGCGTTACGGCTGCTCCAAGACGCCCGGTGGCCCGACTCCACTCGCCGCCTCCAGGGCGGTGATGCCGCTGCGGACCGCCGCTGCCGTCTCGTCCAGCAGACGACGCTCGCGCACCCGCCAGTCCGCCTCGATGCGGAACGGATCCCCTTGGAAGCGGGGGAAGACATGCAGGTGGACGTGAAAGACCTCCTGGAAGGCAGCCTCGCCGTCGGCCAGGAAGAGATTGACCCCCTCGCACCGCAGGCCGGACAGCCGCAGCGCGCGTCCGAGCCGGTGCGCCACCGTCCAGACCCGCCCGCCGATGTCCTCCCGCAAATCTTCCAGCCCCTCCGCATGTGCCTTCGGGATGACGAGCAAGTGCCCCGGGGTCACGGGTTGGAGGTCCATGAACGCGAGGACCCATTCGTCCTCGAAGACGATGCTGGCCTCAGCCTGGCCTCGCGCGATCGCGCAGAAGACACATCCGTGGTCCGGCAACCCCCCCTCAGTTCGAGAACGTCTCGTTCCCCTTACGAGAGCACGCGCGACCAGCCCGCGCCGGTCATTTTTCCCACCGCCTCTCCACGAAGCCCGAATTTCGGCCCTGGGTATTTCCGGTCGACGTGACAGTCCGGACTCTGCCAGGCTGCCCAGCCATGACCGCTCACGAACTGTTGCTCATCGGTGGTGGGGCGGGCGTCGGCAAGACGACCGTCGCATGGGAGGTATCTGCGGCATTGCAGGGGAGCGCAACGGCGCACTGTCTGATCGAGGGCGACTACATGGACCAGATACACCCCGCCCCACAGGACGACCCTCACCGCGCAGCCATCACCGAACGGAACACCGCGGCAGTCTGGTCGAACTACGCCGCTCTGGGCCAGCGTCGCCTCATCTACACGAACACGGTGAGCATCCTGGAAGCGCCGATGATCAGCCGGGCCATGGGCGGCGGCGAGGTCCGAGCCACCTGCGTCCTGCTCACGGCAGGGGAGACGACCGTGCGGGAACGCCTCGCCCAACGCGAAATCGGCTCGCAGCTCACCGCCCACATCGAGCGGAGCCTGCGGAACGCACGGGAACTGGACGAAAAGGCTCCGGCGGGCACCGTCCGTATCCCGACCGACGGCCGGTCGGTCGAGGACATCGCCGTGGACGTGATCAAGGCGGCTGCTTGGTAGGGGCCGACACTCACTGGACATCGCTCGGGCCGACGGCGAAGGCTGGCGTCATGCAGCAGGAATTTCTCTGGGACGTCGATGCCGCCCAGCACTATGACACGCCCGGGACGGGCATGTTCGCGCCCGAGATCCTGGGGCCGACCGTAAATCGCCTCGCCGATCTCGCAGGCGACGGAGCAGCGCTCGAGTTCGCTGTCGGCACCGGCCGGGTGGCCGTCCCGCTGGCTGAACGAGGAGTACCGGTCACCGGCATCGAGTTGTCGCGGCCGATGGTCGATCAACTGCGCACCAAGGCGGACGAAGCGACGATTCCCGTGGTCATCGGTGACATGGCGACCGCCGTGGCCCCCGGGAAGTACACGCTGGTCTACCTCGTCTACAACACCATTTCCAACCTCCTCACCCAGGCTGAGCAGGTCGCGTGATTCCGCAACGCCGTCCGCCACCTCACACCCGGCGGACGGTTCGTCATCGAGCTCTGGGTGCCCGAGCTGCGCAAGCTTCCACCCGGGCAGACGGCGGTCGTCTGGGGCTCTGAGCCCGGTTACATCGGTCTGGACACCTACGACGTTCTGACCCAGCACGTCGTGTCGTCGGGCAAGTTCGTCGTTCTTGTTGGCGATCGTCTGTTTGAGCTTGCTGATCTGCGCGCGCAGACGTGCTTCTGTGTCGAGGATGGCGCCTCGTTGCCGGACGTCGGGCATAGAACTCGTTGCGCAGCTCGGTGTGGCGCTGAGTGAGCGCGTTGCGCGGGACTTGGGCCTCGATGGCGAGGGCGACTATCGTCAGGGCGCCGTTGGAGTGTTCCGGGTGGCCGGTGAGGATGCGCTGCATCGCCGCGCGGATGCGGTCGCGTTCGTCGTGTGCGGGGCTCACGTTCAGGACTCTCCGTGGGTGATGCGGGTGTGGTCGTGGGCGGCGGCAAGGCCGCGTAGTCGGTCTGCGGTGGCGCGGAGGCGGTCGGCGACCGGCTGAGGGTGGTGGAGAGCCTGGCGCTCGAGGTTGTCGGCTCGGACGAGCAGCTGCAGGGCGTGGCGGTCGGTGCGAACGGTGTTGGTGCAGCCAGGCACGCAGCGGTCCAGGGCCGGTGTGGTGCTGTCGGCGGGGCGCTCGCACAGGGCCAGGTCGCGTTTGTAGCAGCACAGCAGCAGGGCGTGGGGGTTGTCGTAGAGGACGGTCCTGTCGCGGGCGAGGTACATACGGGCGAAGTCGGCCTTCACAGTGGTGCCTTCGAAACGCCGGACGGTGCTCGCCTGGTGCAGCGCTTGGCGGGCTGCGGGACCGGAGACTCCTTCCCCTTGGGTGAAGCGGTCGTTGAGGTCGGCCGCGGTCTCGGCGGTGCTCAGGGCGGTCTCGATGTCGAGGAGGTCGTGGATGCCGCGCCGGGAGCGGGTGCCGTACCCGCCGGCGATGTCGGTGTCCAGGACGGTCCGCAGGTGGCCGTACTGGATGGCGAGAGCGACGAGGCCACCGGGCCGGCGGGCGATGTGCGGCCAACGACCGGCGAAAGGGCATCGCGGTGACCGGTCCGGCGGGGTCCGCGGGGATGACCTCATGAGTGAGGCCGTGACGGGCGGCTTCCTGGTTGGCCCAGGCGATGAAATCGGTGAGGCGTTCGCGTATCCCGTCGCTGCCCAGGGCCTTGCCGCGGTGACGGACGGCACCGCGGTGGTAGTCGCTGGCGAAGAGCAGCTCTCCGTCGGGGACGATCTGCTCCAGTACACGGACTGCTGCGACGACGGGGGCGATGGCGACCCAGGGGACGTCCCGCTCGACACCGGCGGAGAGGTGGTTGCCGCCCTCGTCCACGGCGGTCTTGAACTGGCGGGTGCGGATCAGATGCCACGGCTCCTCGCGGCCGATGGCCGGGTCGGGACAGCAGCCCGAGCGCATGGCGAGGACTACTGGCGGGAGGGGGTTATTCCGACCGTGCACTATTCCCTCTGCTGATCTCGGGTTCGGTGCGGTTGGCGCCCGGCAAGCGGCGGGCAGATCCCTCCGGAGTGAAGGTGAAGCCGTCCGTGAACAGGGTGTCGCCGTGCCGGAAGGCCCAGAGAACGGGTTCGGCATGGACGGAGACCGACGACGAGCTTGGATCCGCCGCGAAGCTGTTCCAGAGGTGGAAGCAGAGCAGGGTGTCGTCGCGTTGGTCGGTCGCGTAGGCCAGCGTCTTGGGGTAGTTGGGGTTGTTTCCCCCGAAGAGGACCGAGGGCGGGCCGAACGCCGTGACAACGTCGCTGAGGAGACGGTCCTTGCGGCACCAGGTCTCGCTGACGCGACGGATCTCGTGGTGCTCGGCCGAGGTGAGGGTCCGGTCGAGTTGCAGCCATCCCTGGCGGTGTGCGATCTCGGCGTGGACCGAGGCTACGGCGCCCTCGTGTGCATCACCCCAGAGATCTTGAAAAGCTCCGCGCACGCCGGTGGAGGAGAATCCTCGGCGGGTTTGCAGGTCCTTCAGTTCCTGCTGCCATGCCTGCTCGGAGGCGTCCGCGAACGCCACCGCGTCGAGGTAGAGCCTGATCGCGGTCTCACCGCCGTACATTCCCGGGCGGCGCAGGGCGCCGTTCAGGTGCGTGACCAGGTAGTCGAGCACTTCTTGGGCTGTGCGCCCGTCGTTGCGTCCGGTCGGGGCGGTCATCGTCTGCCTACGCCATGAACGCTTTCACCACCGCCGCAGCCGTCGGGTCGGAGGAGCCGCTCAGCCCCGGCTACGACACGGCGACCAAGGACGACGCCGAGTTCAACAAGCTCTTCCGGCACGGCTTCACCACCGTCGACGACATGCAGGTGCACTACGTCATCGGCGGCGACGGCCCGCAGGTCATCGTGCTGCTGCACGGCTGGCCGCAGAGCTGGTACGAATACCGCCCGATCATGCCCTCCCTGCTGCCCGGCCGCACCGTCATCGCCATCGACCTGCCGGGCCTGGGCGACTCGACCGGAAACCCGCCCTCCATGACCAAGACGGTCCTGGCCACCTACGTCCACAAGCTGCTCAACCACCTCGGCCACCACGAGAACGTACAGGTCGTCGCCCACGACCACGGTCTCAACGTCGCCTACTCACTGGCCGCCCAGTACCGCGACCAGGTGGCGGGCCTGTTCCTCATGGACGCCGCCCTCGTCGGCAAGAGCCTGAAGTTCGCCATCCTCGAATCGATGTTCTGGCACTTCTCCTTCCTCCTGCAGAATCCGCTCGCCGAGGAACTGGTCACCGGCCGGGTCGAAACCTTCCTCACCTACTTCTTCCAGAGTGTGAAGACCGCCGGCGAGAACGTCTCCGACGACGAACTCGCCGAGTTCGTCCGGGTGTACTCCCGCCCCCAGGTCCTGCACGCCGGCTTCGGGCTCTACCGGACCCTGACCCAGGACGAGGCCGACAACACCAAACTCCAGGACACCCCGCTGACCATCCCGGTCCACCTGATCACCCAGGCCGGCCTCGCCGACGCGTTCCTGCCGCCCCTCCAGGACGCCGCCCCCCACGCCACCTCCGCCGTCGTCCCCGGCGCCGGACACTTCCTCCTCCACGAAGCACCCGACCGCGTCCTGGCCGAGATCAACGCCTTCTACCCCAACCCCACCCCCTGACCAAAAAGCACCACACGACCACACGACGTCCAAACCGTCCGATGCCAGAACTCGCGCGGTCCCTGAACGGCGACCTCGAAAGCCGGCACACCGAGGCCAACGTAAACGACGCTGACGACGTCTCAGCCGGATCACACCTGCCGGCATCCGCGCACGAGTGGATCCGCACCCCGGTCGGGGAACACATCGAGGTGCAGTTCGCGAGCGGTGGGACGGGCGTGGCGACCGCGCTCGCCGGCGGCGCACGATCAGTCCGGCACGGTGAGCTGTCCGGTCCGTCCCTGGGTGTCACGCTGGAGGCGTGGGGCCCGGCGGGCGGGCCGGTCCGTGGGCAGACCGCCGAGCTGGTGATCACCCGACCGATGCCGTCCATGCCGCTGCACTTCTGGAACGACACAGGTGGCAGCCGTCACCACGACGCCTACTTCCCCGCCTACCCGGGAGTGCGGCGGCACGGGCGCTTGCCCGCACATAGCCCACGCCGGGAGCGACGCTGCCGCGAGTGCCCGCCGCGTGGCGAAGACCCTTCCTGAGACTCCAGTCAGGCGGGCTCCGCCGTTGTATGCGGGGGTGGCGCGCAGCCCTTGGAGCGCGGGGTCGAAGTACCGCTCGGGTACGGTGAGGCGGCTGAGCTCAACGTCGGATCCGTGCGGCCCGGCGATGCTGAACTCGCCGAAGCTGGAGGTGTTCGGTGTCGCCGGTGATGACCAGGTCCCCGTCCGTTCCGTTGATCGCCCCCGTCCCTGCTCACATGCAAATTGCGCGGTTCAGGCGGACAAGGTATTCCGCGTCTGGTTGCACGCCGATCCCGAAGCGTTCCTGGACCACGGCGAACCCGAGGTCGCGCCGCTTCGGTGATCGCGTCGCGTCGGCCGTCGCCAGTGCGTCCGGCAGCTCCTGACGGGTAAGATCCGTGCAGTAGGCGGGGGTGCCGGGCTGCTGCCGCCAGGATTCCGCGAGCGGCCCCGCATCAACGGCGTCGAACCCGGTGTCCTCCACGAGTGCCATGGCCAGGTCACGCTCTCGCGGACTGTCGGCCGCGACGGGGAGCGAGTTGCGGTCCGCACTTTCCGTCGGCTTGTTCCTGTGCGCGATCACGGCGTCGACGTCCACTACGGCTTCCGCCGCTGTCACCGCGCGTCCGCCCGAGGACAGCACGTCCGCCTCGATCGTCTCCGGGCCGCGTGAATTGGCCGCCTTTACCTCGTGCCCGGCCGCGCTCAACCGCCTGGTCAGCGTCTTGCCGATGTTCCCGGTGCCGAGAATGCCGATCTTCATGGTGAAACTCCTCATCCTCATCCGGAAAGAACCCCGGGGTCGGTGACCGGGGTTCTTGGGGTTGCGGGCCGCCCACGGACGCGGTGGTGCGGGTGGGTAATGGCGGCCTTGCCGAAGTGAGCGCCGTTCTTCGTGTTCGTCGTGTGTATTCGCGGCGCGCCGGCGTTGCCGCTCTCGTGTCGTTGCGTGGACGAGAGCGGCGTCGGGTGTCTCAGCGGTGGGCGGCGCGGTTCATCTCGACGACGTCGTCGACGGTGGGGTTGGCGCCGAGGGCGGCGATGCGTTCCGGGAGGCTGTCTCGGATGGCGGCGTCCTTGGCGCGGTCGGCTGCGGCCAGGGCCGCGGGCAGCTCGTCGAGGGTCAGTTCGGTGCAGTAGGCGGGGCTGTTGGGCTGCTGACGCCAGGAATCGGCCAGGGTGCCGGCGTCGTAGGGGTCGAAGCCGGTGTCGTCCACGAGCTGCATGGCCACGCGCCGCGCCTCCTCGCTGTCACCGGCGACGGGGATGGCGATACGGCCGGGCGTTCCGGCCGGAACACCCTTGGCCCGCTGGGTCTCTGCCAGCGCGGCGTTCCACGCCTTGACCACGGGACGGCCGAGCAGTTCGGTGGTGTACACGCTCTCCACCTGGCCGTTGTCGACCGTCTCGATCGGCTCGCTGAGCATGCCGGGGTAGTAGTTCGCGGTGTCGATGACCACCGTCTCGTCGGCCACCGACGCGAACAGGTCCGCCAGCTGGCCCGCGACCCCGAACGGGATCGACAGGACGATGACATCCCGGCCCTGGACGGCGTCGGCAAGGTCCACCGCGCGAGCCCCGGACTCCAGCACCTCCGCTCGGACGGCCTCGGGGCCGCGGGCGTCGGCCACCTGAACGTCGTGACCGGCCGTGCTGAGCTTGACAGCGAGGTTCCCGCCGATGACACCGGCGCCTATGACAGTAATTTTCATGATTTGTCCCTTGAGAGATCGCGCCGCCCCTGAGGGCAGCGCGAGGTGATGGCCGTGCGGTGGTTCGCCTGGCGTTGCGGGGGCGGGGCGCCTGGCGGTCTACGCCTGGGCGTCCCACTGGCGGTAGCCGCTCGCGATGAGAGTGCGGAGCCGGTCGAGCGACTCCTCCTCGGTACCGGTGCCCTTGATCCAGGCAACGGAACAGGCCGCGAGGAACAGGTCGTGCCCTCGCACCGAGGCGCGCACGCGCCCCGCGAGCCGCGCGGCTCGCACGTACTGATCGGTGGCGGAGATGAGGATGTCGCAGGGAATCGTCAGCGGGTTGTCCGGCTCCTGCGCCCTGGCCGCGGCCATGAGCGGATCCGGCAGCCCGCTGAAGGCACTGAAGTACTCCTCCATCGCGCGCAGCCACTGCTCCAGCGCCTCGGCGGGGTCGCCGAGCCGATCGATGTCCACCTGGCGGGCCACCAGCTCCTCGGAGCGCGTCTGCAGCACGGCCGCCAGCAGCGCCTCCCGGGTGGGGAAGTGCCGGTACAGGGTGCCGGGCCCGACGCCCGCCTCCTTGGCCACCGCCTCAAGTGAGGTGCCGACCCCATGCCGCAGGAAGTGACGCTGCGCGGTCTCCAGGAGGGCCGCGCGGTTGCGCTGGACGTCCGCGCGGGGCTTGCGTCCCCGCTGCTCGCCGGCGCTCATACGGCCTCCTGCCTACCGTGATGTGGCGGCCGCATCAAAGCGGATGCTGCCTCCGTATGTACTCGAGCATAAAGCGGAGGCGGCATCCGGTCAAACCGACGGCCCGACCACGGGAGCCCGGACACTGCGGGGGCCGACATATCTGGCCGCAGAGGGCAGGGCAGAAGTCGTGCCGGCTGCACCATTCCAGGGTGCCTTTGTCCGGCTCCTGCCGCGCGAGCGCGGCCCGGTCCCCGGTCCGGGCGTCAGGGGGTGAGCTGTTGGTGTCCTATGACGGAGAGCAGTTCGAGTTTGCTGTGGCTTTCCGTGCCGGGGCGAGTGGTCAGGACCACCAGGGTCTGTGCGCGGTTCTCGGTGTAGAGGAGCTGGGCGTCGACGTCGATGCGGCCGAGTTCGGGATGCAGGAGGGTCTTGCAATCGCCGTAGCGGGCGACCTCCTGCAGTTCCCACATGCGCACGAACTCGGGGCTGTGCTCCTGGAGTTCGGCGAGGATACGGGCGGCCCGGGGGGTGTCGCTGCCGGCTGTCAGCGCGGCCCGCAGGCGCGCGGCCTGGGCGCGGCCGTGGCTTTCGTGGCTCTCCTCGGGATACACCAGACGTTCGGCCGGGTCCATGAACCAGCGGTAGTAGCCGCTGCTGGCCAGACCGGTGTAGCGGGTCTGGTCGCCGAGGAGGGCGATCGCCAAGGGGTTCATCGCGAGGGTGTCGACCAGGTCGGTCGTTACCAGCGCCGGGGTGTCGTCCAGGCGGTCCAGGACCCGCATCAGCGTCGGGCTGACGTGTTCGGAGCGGTGGAAGCGGGCCGGAGCGTTGTGGCCGATGAGGACGAAGAGGTGGTCGCGTTCGTCCAGGGTCAGCCGCAGTGCTCGGGCGAGCGCCCCCGTGATCTGGACGGAGGGCTGCGGAGCGCGCTGTTGTTCCAGCCGGGCGTAGTAGTCGGTGGACATGCCGGCGAGCTGCGCGACCTCCTCGCGGCGCAGCCCATGTGTACGCCTGCGGGGCCCCTCGGCCAGCCCGACGTCACGGGGCAGCAAGGTCTCACGCCGGTGGCGCAGGAATGCCGCCAGTTCTCTCTTGTCCATGCCCTCATCCTCGCGGCATCCCGCCCGGCTATCCAGAGACCGCCGATCCATGGCTGAGCAGTCCTTTCCCGCCTGCGCGAACTCGCAGCGAGAAGTCTCGATGGCCATCGGACCTGCATGACCTGCTGGGCAATGCGCCGCCCCTTGGCAGTGCGCCGCAGGCCGCCGGTACGGAAGACGGCCTGCGGCGACGGTCCCCCGTCAAGGACGCCCGCTTGGGACCGGTCCCGGGCCTCGTCGCCCGGCCCGACGATGTTCGCCGTGCCGGCCGGGCCGACGATGTTCGCCGTGCCGGCCGGGCGCTCGCGTGCCCGTCGGCCCTCAGGACGCAGCCGGTCCCCTCTCGTGCGACGACCGGGGTGAAGCCGAAGACGCTTCCTTACCGTTCCGCATCCTCGGTGAGGACCACCCCGAAGCGGGTCCGGCTCGCGTTCGTCCCTCACGTGGCCCCACAGGACCCGCCCGCGTGCTGCTGTTCCGCGTCGGTCACTACAGGTCGGTCAGCTGCCGGTCATCATGGCGAGGACGTCGTCGTATGAGCCGGTGGCCACCGCGTCGCGGATGAACCTTGCGGGCTCGACGACCAGTTCCTTCGCGTCGGGCTTCTCACGCAGCAGCTCGAGGACCTCGGTGAGGAAGTCGTCCAACGGCATGGACTGCTCGCTGTCCTGCTGGCCCATCAGGGTCGTGCGCACGCCCGCCGGGACAACCTCTATCACCTGGACGCCGGCGTCAGCACCGGCGAGCTGGATGCGCAGGCTCTCGGAGAACGAGTGCAGGGCGGCCTTGGTCGCGCTGTAGGTCGGTGTGATCGGGAACGGTACGAACGCCAGCGCGGAGGTGACATTCATGACGACCGCTTCGTCCTTGCCCACCAGCAGCGGCAGGAAGGCATACGTCATCCGGATCGTGCCCAGCAGATTGGTCGCGACGTGCTCCTCGGCGACCTGAACTCCGGCCGGGTCAAGGACGCTCTCCAGCCGCTGAATGCCGGCGTTGTTGACCAGGACGTTCAGCCCTGGGTGGCTCGCCGCCACGCTCTCGCGGGCCCGGGCGATCGAGTCAGGGTCCGCGACATCGAGGACGACCGCGTCGATGCCCGGGTGCTCGGCCGTGATCTCGTCGAGGAGTTCCTTGCGCCGGCCGGCGACGATCACCTTGTTGCCGGCCTCGTGCAGCCGCAGGGCCAGACCGAGGCCGATGCCCGAGGTTCCGCCAGTGATCAGGATCGTGTTGCCAGTCATCTTCATGAAGGTCTTGCTCCTTCGGTACGGCGGGCCGGTGAGCGCCCGCAGCCTCGACCGTAAGAGCGCCCGCGCAAGAGCGGGAGAGGAAGGTTTGTCCATGGATCGGCGGTCTCTGCCTCGTGAAGAGAACGCCGGCCGTCGGGCCGGGTCCTGCAGAAGCTGGACGGAGCCGCTGGCCGAGCAGTCGCGCAGGCGCATCGCGTCGGCAGAACGCTCGCCGACGAGGGCGTCGTGCAGGAGCTCATCACGCGCTCACACAGCGACTTCGCACAGGCGAGCCTGCTCGTCCTCGAGACCGCCTGGTTGATCGACCGGCACGTCGCCATCGGACGGCACGGCACGCGTTGCGCTGAGGGCCTGCACGTCACTCACCATCTCGCCTCGCCCCGTACACGAAGGGACCGCAGGCGCAGTCGAGGCTCCAGACCGACTCCAGAGCCGCGGGCAGCGTTGTCGGTCGCAATCCGAAAGCTTCTCGACCGACGTGACAAGGCGTGTCGAGACCACCGACCGTGAAGGTCACGTGGCCCAACCCGCCCGCATGATGTCTTCGAGCGCGCCGCCGGACGTCTCGTCTGTGATCCGCGGGGACGCCTGGGGGTCGGGTGCCACCTGGACCCTGGAAGCGTTCCCCGCCCCGCTCGGCGCCGATGACGACCCCGCCGCGTTCGTCCCGCGACACGAAACCGTCGCACGAGCCCACCGCAAGCACGCCGGCCTACGCCTCCCACGCACCGGCCTGGTCATGTAATTCCTCATCCCGACTTCTCCCAATTGGCCATGGGTACGACGGAGTTCGGGATCGAGGGCCCTGGTCATCGCGGAGGCGCGTGGGCGGCCCTGGGCCTGTGGTTCGGAAGGCCGATGGTCAGCCCGGATGGCAAGGAGAACGTTCATCGTGGTCGACATCACCGAGATCTACGTCCGCTGGTACGCGGGCCGCTCGAAGAGTGAGCTGGCCGTGTCGCTGGGGGTGGATCGCAAGAAGGCCGCACACGCTCTGAGATGATTCCATCCTGAATTACCTGTTCAGACCCCTTGCGTGAGCCGCGGGCAGGGCGCTTGTGCTGGCAGGCGGGGTGATCGTCGGGGCGAGGTCATCTGTCACCACTGGACTTCGCTGTTGGCCAGGACGAGTAGGGCCCGCAGGAGTGTGGTGGCGTGACGGGTGTTCACCCGGAGCTTGGTCAGAATCCGCCAGGACTTGAGGTTGGCGAAGCCGTGCTCGTTCGCCGCGCGTTCGCGGCTGACCAGGCGGTTCGCTTCCTTCTCCGCGACGGTCAGCTGGTGGTTGCGGGTGGCCTTGCGGCCTGTGATGATCACCAGGGCGTCGTCGGGCTGGTCGTTCAGGCCGACGAAGCCGAGGTCGGCCAGAGCCCCGAGCCCCGCTTCCCGCAGATGGCCGGTGATCTTGTCGTGGCGGGCGGCGGTGATCTCGCTGGACCGGCCGGGCCGGGCTGAGGAGATCCAGATCAGGTTGCCCTTCTCGTCGGTGAGCGCGAGAAACAGCAGGCCATGAGCCTTGGCCTTGCCGGAGTAGTTCCTCCGGTTGTCCTTCCCCGTGCGGCGGCGGGTGCGGACCAGGGTGCCGTCCAGGAGGACCACGACTCCGCCGGAGCGAGCGATCTTTTTCAGGGCCCGGTCCAGGCGCGGGGAGCGGGCGGCGAGGAGTTCGATCACCTCCTGCACCCAGCGGCGCACGGTCGAGGCTGAGACGGCGTATCCGCCGGCCGTATCGGCAAGCCGCTGGTCATGGCGGAGGTGGGCGAGGACAGCGACGGCCTGGCTGCCGGGATCGAGCTTGCGCCAGCGGGTGCAGCCCGCCGAGGGCACTCAGACCTGGTACGCCGACGCCGCAAGCAGCTGGGCCCCAGGGCAGGTCAGCGCACTCGATAACGCCCCGATCCGGTCCGCACCAGCCAGCCCCGGTCAGCGAGCTTGCGCAGCTGACCACGGAACGGCCCCACCTTCGCCGAGGTCGTCTCCCGACCCAGCGATCGCGACGTCCTTGGCCATTACCGGCCCGTCTGCCCTGGCCACGATCTCCATGATCCGCTGATACTCCACGGTCAGGACCTCCAGGCCCGTCCCCTCGGCCCGGTCCGGGACCAGCCGCATCCCACCCGAACCCGGCCCCGCCGCGACCCGCTCCGGCTCCGGCTCCGGCTCCACGATCCCCGGCGGCCGGCGTCGGTCGCATCAGCCCACTGCCCGAACACCACCTCGGCGGCCTCCAGCCGGGCCACCTCCACCTCGACCTCGGCCAGCCCTTTACGTAGCAGCTGAGCACGTTCGGCCAGTTCAGGGCGCCGCTCGATCGTCCACGTCAGTACGACCGTCATAAACCTCCCTCCCGACGCGAACCTACGGATCGGCCCGAGTTCCCCGTGCGAGAACCCCAGAGACCACCCGTGACGGACGATCGCGTGCTACCGATCTCCACCCCTATCAGCACGAGCAACAGCAATGAGAGCGTCAGTCGTCGGCGCGGGGGGACGTGGGTTTGCGGAGCCACTGTCCGAACGTTCGCCGCGCGGACCGCACTACGACGCGGCCATGCTTCTTCTCACCGACCAGCTCCACATGCAGCGAGATTGGCGGACCGGGTTCCGGAGCGTGATGGATCTTGACCCTGCTATGTTCCAGACTCAGGGCATCGGCATCCACCACGATGCCCGGCCTGGTGATCAACGTCAGGGTCTTGCCGCGCATGTCCACGTCGATCCGCAAGGTGTCCTGCGTGATCACTGCCTGAGTGAAGTCGAGCGTCACCGCGCACCACTTCACGTCGAGCACCAGCCGCCGCGGCACCACCCAGCGCCCCGTACGTGTGACAGGACTGTGCTTCTGCTCGATCCGGAGCACATCCTTGACCTCCGCCACGGCAGCACCGGCCAACGTCGACGTCGGTGGCAGGTCGGTGGTGAGCGCTGCCAGCTCGCCGAGGGTTCGCGCCGACAGAGCAGCATCCAGGCGCTCGTCCAACTCGGTCGCGGTCAGCCGACCGTCCCCCGCCGCGACACGCAGCACGTCCACAACCCGGTCCCGGTCTGCATGAGAGGCCCGCAGTTCGGGCGACGAGCCGGGTCCAGCATGCTTCCCAGAGGGCGAGATCTCTCCCGACATGCTTTCGTCCCCGTCCTTTCAAACGCCTGCACACGATGCGGCCAGCGAAGCGACCAGAGAGGCTAACGCTATATCGCGACGTGGATGCCGACCAAGCTCGAAAACAAGGCGACGGCGGACCGCCGCGTACCGCCAGGCGCTGCCCGGACTGAGATCACCTGCTCGTCCTGGCCAACAGAGGAGTCCAGCGATGACAGATGACCTCGCCCCGACGATCACCCGCCTGCCAGCACAAGCGCCCTGCCCGCGGCTCACACAAGGGGTCTGACCAGGTAATTCAGGATGGAATCATCTCTCTGGTCCACGAACTTCTCGCCCAGGGCCACTCGCGCCGGGCGATTGCCCGGCACCTGGGCTGGGGTCTCAACACCGTGCTTCGGTATGCCAATGCCTCGTGCTGGCAGGACACCTTCCGCGAGAACCGGCCCCGGCCCAGCCGACTGGACCCCTACAAGCCCTACCTGGACCGACGGTTCGCCGCAGGATGCACGAACGTTACCCAACTGCACGGCGAACTGCTGGCTGATCGCGCTCCCGCCACCTACCAGATGGTCCGCGCCCACATCGCCACCTTGCGCGTCGCTCCTCCGAACGCGCCGCCACCACCGACGGTGCGACAAGTAACCGGCTGGCTCACCCGTCACCCCGCGGCTCTGAGCGATGAAGAACGGGCCGACCTGAAGAACGTCCTGGTCCACTGCCCGGAACTTGATGCCGCCGCCGGGCATGTCCGCGACTTCCGCGAGATCCTCACCAACCACCTCGGCGCCACGCTCCCTGCCTGGATCGACGCCGTCGACGCCAGCCAACTGCCCGGCCTCACCAACTTCGCACTCCACATGCTCCGAGACCTCAACGCGGTGACAGCCGGACTCACCCTGGAGTGGAGTTCCGGCAGTATCGGGGGTGCTGTACATCGCATCAAGAAGATCAAGAGGCAGCTCTACGGGCGCGCCGGGTTCGAACTACTCCGCAAGATGATCCTGCTGCAATAGCCTCCGCGGTCATCAGGCAGCATGAGCCCGACTCCCCGTCGCGCCACGCGCATGGCCGGGGACACGGGGGCATGCAGGGCCGGCGAGCGGTACCAAAGTGAACGACGGAGGCCAGACATGAAGACAGATGAGGACCTGGATTCGCTCCACTGGGCGGCGGCCTGGATGTGCGTCACCTTTACCCATGGCCTCAGCCCCGAGGAGGTGTTCACCCGGTACGGGGCCGACCCGGACCAGGCCCACATACTCGACTGGGACGCGGCCTCGGACCTACCCTCGGGTGACTGCGGCGACGGGGTGGTCTCGCTCTTGCGGTCCGGGAGGATCGGTGAATGGGCCTTCGGCGTCGAGGAGGAAGGTGGCATCAGCTTCGGGGAAGCAGTGCTCGCGGAGTTGTCTCGGGGCACTGAGACATACAGCGTGGCGACCACCGACGGAATGGACGTCTTCCAGTACTGGCGTGACGGCGAGTGCGTCGAGTACTTCGAGCCCGGCATGGAGCACACCCGGTCCGAACCGCTCGGCCCCTGGTGGGAGCGGGTGGAAGCGGCACTCGCCGCGCACGAAGGCACAGGTGCCGGGATGGCACCTGTGGTGGCCCTCGTACTGGACCACCTCGGCATCACACTGGACGACGCCGTCCTCGCCAGGCCGTGGCCCAGCCTGACGCTCGCCGAGGACGACGCCCCGTCGGGGCCACTGGGGGATACCTACGCGGGCGAGGGGCCGGTTCCGCCTGGGACTGTCGTGATCTTGTAAGACCCTACAGCGGTCCGATCACGGCGCTTGAGTTCCAGGATCGTCGTTCCTAGCTCAAGCGCCATCTGTCACTCTCCGCGACGACTCCCCAAGATCTGTGCCAGAGCCGAAATTCGACAGCGCTTGTTCATCGTCTCGGGAGGCACCCGGATCTGGTCGAGGTTGATGTTCACGAGAACGAACAGCACCGGGCCGGTGGCACTCCAATCGGGCAGGACGGGGTCTCGGCTCACACGCGCACGCCGCCGCCCGAGCCAGGGGCTTGTGGGCCGTCCGTGGCAACGTAACCCGCCTCCCTCTTGCGCCTGCTGTCAGGTCGCCCACACCACGTTGAACAATTGCCCTGGTCAAGACGCAGGGACGTGGCTGAGCAGCATCGAGGGGAACGAGCGATGGACAGAGCAGGACATCTGGATCGTAGAGCGCTGCTTGCCAGCGGACTTGCGAGCACCAGCATCGCGCTCACAGGGTGCTCATCGACGAGGGACGCCCGGGCGGCGGCCAGCGTTTCACCGAGCCCGCGCCCGACCGATCCCGCCGCGGCATTCGCGAGACTGATGAAAGGCAACGAGCGCTGGGTGAGCGGAGACCTTCATCATCCCGACCGGGACCCGAACCGGCGTCAGTTCGTGGCCCAGGAGCAGGAGCCTTTTGGGGCGATCCTCTCGTGCATCGACTCCCGAGTGCCGCCTGAACTCCTCTTCGATACCGGGCTGGGTGACCTTTACGTGATGCGCACGGGCGGGGAGGCGGTCGGCCCGGTGGTCACTGGTTCTGTCGAGTACGGGCCCATGGTCAGTGGCACCCCGCTCATCGTGGTCCTCGGGCATCAGCGCTGCGGCGCAGTCAAGGCGGCGTACGAGTCCCTTCGTGACGGCGAACCGCTGCCCGGCAACCTGCAGGCGATCGTCAAGGCTCTGCAGTCGGCATACGATCAGGCAGCCCGGGAAGGCGGCGCCGACCCGGTCGAGACCATGGCCCGTGCGCAGGTCACGTTGACCGCTGCGGATCTGCGCTCCAACCAGGACCTCGCCCCACTCGTGGGCAAGGGCGCCCTTGCCGTGGTCGGCGCCTACTACTCGCTCGACACCGGCAAGGTGGAAGTCCTGTCCGGCGCGCCCTGAAGCGGTCGGACGAGACGGACGGCTTTGTCAGGCCGGTGGCGGGCGACCGGACCACCTCCCCGAAGCAGCTGACGGTCGGCATCAGAGGCAGGGTCGACTACGGCGATACCGCGGTCGCCTCTACCCGGATTGATGTGGTCCTGTGGCAAGCAATAAGCGACGCGCTGGACGGCCTCGGGCTGCGAGGAAAGCCTGATCCTCCGTGACTGCCGCCTCAAAGGCGAGGGTGTCCACCACGCCATGCTCGGCATCGCCCGGATGCACAACCTCGCCCTCGCCGGATAGGGCGGCCGGCCGTACGGCGGCCCGCCATGCCCGAGACGGCTCGAAGATCAATTACGGGACAACCCTAAGGTGGGCCGGCGCAGGCGGCGGCTCCTCAGGGCATGTGGTGATCCGCTCTTGTCAACTGGCGCCCGGCTCTTAGGCTTCGCCCATG
>NZ_JARGEF010000103.1:0-25847 GCF_033794725.1 Streptomyces sp. ID05-39B
GGGTACGGGACGGGCTGGGGGTACGGTGCGTCAGCGGGTCTCGGTCAGCCCGGAGCCGTCCTGCACGCCGTCACCGTCGTGGCCCTCGGCACCGGCCGCTCCGCCTGCATCCTGACCGGCGTCCTGACCTGCGTCCTGACCGGCGTCCTGACCGGCGTCCTGACCTGCGTCCTGACCGGCCTCCTCGCCGGCTCCGGCCTCGCCGCCGGCCTCTTCACCGGCACCTGCGTCGGCGCCTTCACCGGCACCCGCTCCGGCCTCCTCGCCGCCGACGCCGTCCTCGGCGCCGATACCCTCGTCGGCGCCCGCACCGGCCCCGGCGTCGCCGAGGGTCGCGCCGACCGCCTCCAGGGCGGTGGTCACCGGCTGGAAGAAGGTCTCGCCGCCGGCCGTGCAGTCACCGCTGCCGCCGGAGGTCAGGCCGATCGCGAGGCCGTCCTGGGTGAACAGCGAGCCGCCGCTGTCGCCGGGCTCGGCGCAGACGTCGGTCTGGATGAGGCCCGTGACGGTGCCCTCGGGGTAGTTGACGGTGGCGTCGAGGCCGAGGACCTGCCCGTCGGCGAGACCGGTGGTGCTGCCCATCCGGAAGACCTGGGTGCCGACGGTCGCGTCGGCGGCCTGGGAGATCTGCACGGTCTGCTCGCCGAGGTCGACCTCGCTGGGGGCGACCGTGGCCGGGTCGTCGTACTTCACGAGTGCGAAGTCGCCCTCGCCGGGGAAGACCGCCTGGTCGACGGTGGCGATGGGCTCGCCGGCCTCGGAGTCGGACCATGCCTCGGCCGCGACGCCGCAGTGACCGGCCGTCAGGAACGCCGGGGCGCCGTCGCCCGCGGTGACGTTGAAGCCGAGGGAGCAGCGCGCTCCGCCGGCGAAGATGGCGTCACCGCCGGAGGCGAAGGTCTTGAAGGTGCCGGCCGACTTCTTGATGGTCGCGGTGCCGGCGCCGAGGCTCTGGACGGTGGACTCCAGCTGGTCCCACTTGCCGCCGGTGACCGTGGAGTCGGCGGTGACGAGGATCTTGTTGGTCCGCGGGTCGACCGCCCAGGAGGTGCCCGCGATGGTCGCGTCGGCCTTGAGGGTCTGTGCGGCGGCCGTGAGTTCGGCCGTGCTGTTGTCGACCTCGCGTACCTTCGCGCCGGCCTTCTTGGCCTGCGCGATGACGTTGTTCTGGTCACCGGAGACGTCGACGACGTTGACGACGAGCTGGTTCTTGCCGGTGTCGAAGTACGAGCCCGCGAAGGCGTCGCCGAGCAGGTTCTGCAGCTGCGAGGCGAGGTCCGAGGCGTCCGCCGCCTTCATGGTCCTCGGCGCCGCGGCGGCCTTGTCGCCGCTGTCCTGGGAGGCGTTGGCGTGGGGCAGCAGGAGTGCCGCCGCTCCGAGCGCCGCGACACCGCCCACCGCTATCGCGGCCCTGCGCTTCGGAATTCGCTTGTGACTCAAAAAACTCGACCTCCTGGGGGGACGGGGTCCGGCTGCCGGGGGCGGCAGCTCCGTACAGCGGCGCCTGGTTGGCCATGGGTACGCAGGGGGCGCGGGGTGCGTTCAATCGCGTTTGCCGACTTCCTTTGCGAAACCGTGAATCGGCCATGACCGGAGTCCCGGAGAGCCTGCCGGGGAACAATCGCCCATATGACGATGACGACCACCGAAGCCGACAAGATCCTTTCCGACTGCTTCGCGCCGTGGGTGCGCGCGTTGGGCCTGTCCGTGGAGGCGCTGGGAGAGGACCGGGCGATTCTGCGTCTGCCCTGGTCGACGGAGTTGGCCCGGGAGGGCGGTGGGCTGTCCGGGCAGGCGTTGATGGCGGCCGCGGACACCGCGACGGTGATCGCCGTCTCGGCCGCCCGGGGGGCTTTCGTGCCGATGACGACGGTGCAGCAGTCGACGTCCTTCCAGCGTGCGGTGACCGATTCGGATGTCCTGATCCAGGCGGTCCTGACGAAGCTGGGCCGCCGGACGGCGTTCGCGGACGTCACGATGACGGCCGAGCGTTCGGGTGAACTCGCCGCACGGGCGAGCACGGTCTACGCGCTGCTGGGCTGAGGCGCGCTCACACCGAAGGTGACCGGTCGCTGACGGACCGTTCCGTCCGGAGAGCGGAATCCCTGCTTCAGGGAATCTGCACACCGATTGCCCAAGCGGGTCACGGGGCGCCCCGCTTCTGCACAACCGCGCGCGCCCCGGCGTGCCATTGGGACCGGTGTGTCGGATTCGCCGCGAGGGCGTGCGGCGCTCATCGGAGCGATCTCGGTCCGGGGTGTGAAGAAGTCGGCGACAAGGCGTGGCCACACCTGCACGCTTTGACTCTCCCGTGACGCAAGTGTCCTGGTGAGGCCGGTGATTGATTGGAAGCCCCGGCGGCAGACCTGCTTTGATCCAACGCATCGCGGGGTCCACCGGGGTTCCCGGAAACGGGTCTTCGGTGCCCGCGGTCGCGGCCGTCATCTGTCCCCAGAGGGGGCCGCTCCCCCCTTGTGAGATATCCATATGAAGGGAAGTTCCCCCATGAACTCCACCCCCCAGGTCGAGACCGTCGAGATCGCCGACGCCGACCTCGACAACGTCTCCGGCGGCCTGTCCGTGAACGCCCTCGGCACCGTCACCGGCCTGGTTGACGGCATCGCACCGGTCTCCGGCCTGGTCGACACGGTCGTCGGCACCGTCGAGGGTGCGACCGGCCTGAGCGCCGCCCCGGTCACCAACCTGGTCGCCGGTCTCTGATCGCCGCCTTGTGACCGTTGGAGTCCCGGAGCCGCTCACCCGGTTCCGGGACTCTTCGGTGCCGTGAACCGCCGATCCGGTGCCGTGAACCGCCGTGTCGGTGCCGAGCCGCCGGCGGCCCGGTCCCGCGCAACCGTCGGTCCGGTCCCGTTGAACCCCCGAATCGGCCCCGGAAACCCCCCGATTCGGCCCCCGTGAACCCCGAGTCGGTGCCGTGAATCCCCCGAGGGAAGTCCCGTGCAGTTCCGTCAACAGGCCCTCGCCAGGCTCCAGTCGCCCGAGGAGCTCGACCTGCCGGTGCGCTTCGCCCGCCCCCAGGGCTGGCTGGTGCTGTCCGTGACCGTGGTCGTCATGGCCGCCGCGTCCGTGTGGGCGGTGACCGGCTCGGTCGCCTCCACGGTGAGCGCGCCCGCCGTCCTCACCCACGGCGAGGGCAGCTACATCCTCCAGAGCCCCGCGGCCGGCCAGGTCACCGCCGTCCTCGCGAAGGAGGGCGAGCGGCTGCCGGCCGGCTCCCCCGTGCTGAAGGTGCGTACCGCCGACGGCGACACCGTGGTGCGCACGGTCGCCGCGGGCCGGATCACCGCGCTCGCCGCCACGATCGGGCAGATCGTCTCCACCGGCGCGAACGTCGCCGCGGTGGAGAAGGTCGCGGAGGCGGACGAACCGTTGTACGCGACGGTGTACGTCCCGGCGGAGAACGCGGCCTCCGTCCCGGCGGACGCGGCCGTGGACCTGACCGTGCAGACGGTGCCGTCCCAGCGGTACGGCGTGCTGCGCGGCCGGGTGAAGTCGGTGGACCGCTCGGCGCAGTCGGCCCAGCGGATCGCCGCGTTCCTCGGCGACAGCCAGCTGGGCGAGCAGTTCACGCGGGAGGGCCGCCCGGTGGCGGTCCTGGTCCGCCTCGACCGCTCCTCGGCGACGAGGAGCGGCTACGCGTGGTCGTCGGCCGACGGGCCGCCGTACGCGCTCACCTCCATGACCATGGCCACGGCCTCGATCCGGCTGGCCGACCAGCGTCCCCTCGATTGGCTGCTTCCGTGACCGCGACCGAGACCCGCGGCAGACGGCGGGCCGCGCCGCCCCGGCGTGCGGTCCCCAGGAGCCGGGTGAAGACCGTCCGTACGCCCACCGTGCTCCAGATGGAGGCCGTGGAGTGCGGGGCCGCCTCCCTCGCCATGGTCCTCGGCCACTACGGCCGGCATGTCCCGCTGGAGGAGCTGCGCATCGCGTGCGGGGTGTCGCGGGACGGCTCGCGGGCCAGCAACCTCCTGAAGGCGGCCCGCGGTTACGGCCTGACCACCAAGGGCATGCAGATGGACCTGGCGGCCCTGGCCGAGGTGAGATCGCCCGCGATCCTGTTCTGGGAGTTCAACCACTACGTCGTCTACGAGGGTCTGGGCCGCCGCTTCGGCCGCCGGGGTGTCTTCGTCAACGACCCCGGCAAGGGCCGCCGGTTCGTGCCGATGGAGGACTTCGACGGCAGTTTCACCGGTGTGGTGCTGGTGCTGGAGCCCGGCGAGGACTTCGAGCGCGGCGGGCGCAAGCCGGGTGTGCTGGGCGCGATGCCGTCCCGGCTGCGGGGCACCGCGGGCACCCTGCCGGCCGCCGTGCTGGCGAGCCTGCTGCTGGTCGTGGTGGGCGCGGCCGTCCCGGCGCTGAGCCGGACCTACATCGACATGTTCCTGATCGGCGATCAGACCTCCCTGCTGGAGGTCCTGTTCGCGTCGATGGGCGCCTGCGTGCTGCTCACCGTCGCGCTGACCTGGCTCCAGCAGGCCAACCTGCAGCACGGCCGGATCATCTCCTCGACGCTGTCCAGCGCCCGCTTCCTGCGCCATCTGCTGCGGCTGCCGGTCACCTTCTTCTCCCAGCGCAGCCCGGCCGACCTGGTGCAGCGCCTCCAGTCCAACGACGCGGTGGCCGAGACCCTGGCCCGTGACCTCGCGTCGGCGGGCGTGGACGCGGTGGTCGTCGTCCTGTACGCGGTCCTCCTCTACACCTACGACCCGCAGCTGACGTTCGTCGGCATCGGCGTGGCCCTGCTGAACCTGGTCGCGATGCGCGTGGTGATCCGGATGCGCGCGACCCGTACGGCGAAGCTGCGCGCGGACAACGCGCGGCTGACCAACACGGCGTACAGCGGGCTCCAGTTGATCGAGACGATGAAGGCGACCGGCGGTGAGGACGGCTACTTCCGCAAGTGGGCCGGGCAGCACGCCACCACGCTGGAGGAACAGCAGCGGCTCGGGGTGCCGAGCGCCTGGCTGGGTGTGGTGGCGCCGACGCTGGCGACCGTCAACAGCGCGCTGATCCTGTGGATCGGCGGTATGCGGGCGATCGAGGGTGCCATCTCGGTGGGTCTGCTGGTCGCCTTCCAGGCGCTGGTCGCCCGCTTCACCGCCCCGCTGACCCGGCTGAACGGTGTCGCGGGCCGTATCCAGGACTTCGCCGCGGACGTGGCCCGGCTCAAGGACGTGGAGAACTTCCGGGCCGACCCGCTCTACGACCGCCGCTCCGGCGGCGACTCCACCCGCCGGCTGCACGGCCATGTCGAGCTGGAGAACATCGGCTTCGGCTACAGCCCGCTCGACAAGCCGCTGCTGACCGGCTTCGACCTGAGTGTCGGGCCGGGACAGCAGGTGGCACTGGTGGGCGGCTCGGGCAGCGGCAAGTCGACGGTGTCCCGGCTGCTCTCGGGCCTGTACGCGCCGTGGGAGGGCGTGATCCGCATCGACGGCCGGCGCCTTGAGGACATCCCGCGCGGTGCCCTCGCCGCCTCGGTCTCCTTCGTCGACCAGGAGGTGTTCCTCTTCGAGGGCACCGTCCGCGACAACGTGGCGCTGTGGGACCCCTCCGTCCCGGACGAGGCGGTGGTGGAGGCCCTGCGGGACGCCGCCCTGTACGACGTCGTCGTACGGCGGCCTGGAGGCATCCACAGCCGGGTCGAGCAGGACGGCCGCAACTTCTCCGGCGGTCAGCGCCAACGCCTGGAGATCGCGCGGGCGCTGGTGCGCCGGCCCAGCATCCTGGTGCTGGACGAGGTGACCAGCGCACTGGACGCGGAGACCGAACAGCTGGTCATGGACAACCTGCGCCGGCGCGGCTGCGCCTGCGTGGTGATCGCGCACCGGCTGAGCACGGTCCGCGACAGCGACGAGATCGTCGTCCTCGAACACGGCACGGTCGTGGAACGCGGACGGCACGAGGACCTCCTCGCGCGCGGCGGGACGTACGCGGCGCTGGTCAGGGAGCGGTGAGATGACGGCCGTACAGGAAGGTGACGTCGTCCTCCGCGCGTTGGGGCGGATGGGCACGCGCGTCGACTGCGCCGGGACGGGCCGGCTCGACCTGGAGGGTCCGCAGGTGCTGTGGCTGGTCGCCTCCGGCGCGCTGGACCTGTTCGCGGTGGACGCGGAGCGGCAGGGCCACTGGCACCACCTGGGCCGGCTGGAGGCGGGCTCGCTGCTGCTCGGCCCGGTGGCCGGCCCGCAGCACACGCTGGTGGCCCGCCCGTTGCGCGACTGTGTGGTCCACCGAGTCGGCCTGCGCGAGCTGTACCAGCCCGCGAACACCCAGACGTGGTCCTACGACGAGTACGGCAACCCCCAGTACGTGCCGCCCACGTCGAGCCCGCTGGAGTACGCCCTCGCCCTCGGCGTGGGCCGCGGACTGTCCGTCCTCTTCCAGGCGCCGATGGCCGGCGAAACGCCCACGGAGGACGGCGGTGCCCCCGCGCGAGTGGGTTCGGGCGCGGGGGAGGACGACGACGTGTTCTGGATGCAGGTCCCGCCGGGCAGCGTCCAGTACGGCTCGCTCTACGGCGCGGAGGCCGCCGCCGACCTGCTGATGGACCCCGCGGTGTGGCAGTCCATGGTCGACCAGCAGTACCGCCTGCTGACCACCCTCGACCGCTGGATCGAGCAGCTGGAGCGCACCCACGAGACCCGCACGGCCGCCGGCATCAAGGCCGGCGAGGCGGTGCGCGCGCAGGCCGACCGGACGCTGCTGGCGTCGATCGGCCGGAAGGCGGGGCCGCGCGCGACGGCCGCGGACGCGGACGCCACGTTCGCCGCCTGCCAACTGGTCGCGGGGGCCGCCGGCATCACCCTCGTCGAACCGGCCCGGACGGGCGCCGGCGAGGACCGGCTCGACCCGGTCGAGCAGATCGCCCTCGCCTCCCGCGTGCGCACCCGCGCCGTACGGCTGGACGGCCGCTGGTGGCGCGACGACGTCGGCCCGCTGGTCGCCCACCGGGCGCTGTCCGGGGCGCCGGTCGCGCTGCTGTGGCGGCGCGGCGGCTATGTCGCCGTCCACCCCGCGACCGGCCGCGAGACGCCGGTGGAGAAGGCCAACGCGGCGGAGTTCGAGCCGCGGGCGGTCATGTTCTACCGCCCGCTGCCCGAGCGCGGGCTCGGTCCGCTCGGGCTGCTGCGGTTCAGCATGCGGGGCACCGGCCGCGACCTGACGAACCTGCTCCTCAGCGGGCTCGTCACGGTGGCGATCGGCGCGCTGGTGCCGGTGGCCACCGGCAAGGTGCTCGGCGAGTACGTGCCGCGGGCCCAGCAGGGGCTGATCGAGCAGGCGTGTCTGGCCGTACTGGTCAGCGCCGTGGTGGCGGCGGCGTTCATGCTGCTCCAGAACATGACCATCCTGCGGCTGGAGGGCCGGATCGAGGCGACGCTCCAGCCGGCCGTGTGGGACCGGCTGCTGAGGCTGCCGACCACGTTCTTCGCCGAACGCTCCACGGGTGAGCTGGCGAGCGCGGCCATGGGCATCAGCGCGATCCGCCGGCTGCTGGCGGGCCTCGGCCCGTCGGTCGCGCAGTCGGTCACCGTCGGCGCCATGAACCTGGGCCTGCTGCTCTGGTACAGCGTGCCGATGGCGATGGCCGCGATCGGCATGCTCGTCGTCGTCGCCGCCGTGTTCCTGGGGCTCGGGCTGTGGCAGGTGCGCTGGCAGCGCAGGCTGGTGGTGCTCTCCAACAAGCTCAACAACCAGGCGTTCCAGACGCTGCGGGGCCTGCCCAAGCTGCGGATCGCCGCCGCCGAGAACTACGCCTACGCCGCCTGGGCGGGCCAGTTCGCCCGCAGCCGTGAACTCCAGCAGCGGCTCGGCCGGATCAAGAACCTCTCCACGGTTCTTGGCGCGGTGTATCTGCCGCTGTGCTCCCTGGTGATGTTCATGCTGCTGGCCGGTCCGGCGCGCGGCACGATGTCGGCGGCGGACTTCCTCACCTTCAACACGTCGATGACGATGCTGCTGACCTCGGTGACCTCGCTGACCGGCGCGTTCGTGTCGGTGGTGGCCGCGCTGCCCCTGTTCGAGGAGATCCGGCCGGTGCTGGAGGCGACCCCGGAGGTGCGGGCGGCGAGTACCCGGCCGGGTCCGCTGTCCGGCGCGGTCGAGGCCCGCCGGCTGTCGTTCCGCTACTCCGACGACGGCCCCCTCGTCCTGGACGACGTGTCCTTGGAGGTGCGGCCCGGCGAGTTCGTGGCGATCGTCGGGCCCAGCGGCTGCGGCAAGTCGACCCTGCTGCGCCTGCTCATCGGCTTCGACCGCCCGGTCTCGGGCAGCGTGCTCTACGACGGCCAGGACCTGGCCGCCCTCGACGGGCCGGCCGTACGCCGGCAGTGCGGGGTGGTGCTCCAGCACGCCCAGCCCTTCACCGGGTCGATCCTGGACGTCATCTGCGGCACCGGCTCCTACACGCCCGAGGAGGCGATGGCGGCGGCCACGATGGCGGGGCTCGCGCAGGACATCGAGCGGATGCCGATGGGGCTGCACACGATCGTCTCGGGCAGCGGCTCGGTCTCGGGCGGTCAGCGCCAGCGGCTGATGATCGCCCAGGCGCTGATCCGGCGCCCGCGCATCCTCTACTTCGACGAGGCGACCAGCGCCCTGGACAACGACACCCAGCGCACGGTCATCGAGAGCACCCGGGCGCTCAACGCCACGCGCATCGTCATCGCCCACCGCCTGTCGACGGTGCTGGACGCCGACCGGGTCGTGGTGATGGAGAACGGCAAGGTCGCCGAACAGGGCCCGCCGTCGCGGCTGCTCGCGGATCCGGCCGGCCGGCTGCACGAACTGGTGCGGCGGCAGCTGGCCTGAGGGGCCGGGCGGCGCCGGGCCGTGGAAGCCGGCCACCGCCGGGTGACGTATGGAGTGCCTGCGCCGGGTACTCGACCGGCCATGAGAATCAGCGTGCTGGACGTGGGATCCAACACCGTGCGGCTGGTGGTGGCGGACGCGCAGGACGGCGTGCCGCTGCCGGTGCACACGGCCAAGTGGCGGCTGCGGCTGTCCGAACAGGTCAAGCCGGGTGAGCCGATACCCGGCGAGGCGATCGGCAACCTGGTCGACGCGGTGGCCGCCGCGAACCGTACGGCGGTCCGGTGGGGCGCGACGAGCCCGCTGGCCTTCGCGACCGCCATGGTGCGCAACTCCCCCAACCGGCGGGAGGTGCTGCGCGCGGTCACCGCGCACACCGGTGTGCCGCTGTGCACCCTGCCGGGCGAGGTGGAGGCCGAGCTGACGTTCCTCGGGGCGCGGCGCTGGATGGGCTGGCGGGCGGGACCGCTCGCGCTGATGGACATCGGCGGCGGCTCGTTCGAGGTGGCGTTCGGGCGGGGCCGGCTGCCGGACTTCGTGGCCTCGCTGCCGCTCGGGGCCGGCCGGCTGACCCACGAGTTCTTCGCGGAACAGGACCCGCCGCCCCCGGAACGGGTCCGTGAGCTGCGCCGCAAGGTCCGCCACCAGCTCCGGGACGTGGCCGCCCGGATCCGCTGGGAGGGCCCGCGCACGGCGGTGGTCACCTCCCGTACCTTCCAGCAGCTGGCCCGGCTCTGCGGGGCGCCACCCGGCCGCCAGGGCCCGTTCGTCGCCCGCACGCTGGACTGTGCCGGCCTGGGCGAGGCGGTGACCCGGCTGGCGGTGTTGCCGGCCGCCGCGCGGGCCGAGCTGCCCGGCATCTCCGCCCCGCGCGCCGCACAGAGCCTGGCGGGCGCGTTGGTCGGGCACACGGCGATGAAGCTGATCGGCCTGAAGACGGTCACCGTCTGCCCGTGGGCGATCCGCGAGGGCGTCCTGCTGCGGCACATCGAGGACGGGGCGTCCTGGTGGGCGGAGGTCACCCGGCTCTCCGAGGAGTCGGCGCCCGCGGAGCCGTTGCCGCTGCGCGTGGCGGCCTCCGCCAGGAACTGAGCAGACCCGGCGCCAGGAACTGACCAGACCCGGCCGGGCGCCGTGCGCAGCGAGGAGCCGGGCACCGAGAGGAAGGGAGCCGTCCGTGTCCGAGGACGCCGAGCGACAGGGGACCGAGCAGCGGGACGCCGAGGAAGACCGGCAGGACCGTCCCAGGACCGCGCTCGAGGAGGTGATGCGCGAGATCGAGGAGGCCGAGCGCCGCACCGACGAGGAGCGGGGCAACCGACGCGGCCGGGGTGAGGGCGAGGCCGGCGAGGCCATCACCCCCAACACCCGTGCCCAGGAGGAGTCCCACGGGGACTGACGCCGGGGCCCGCGGGTCGACGGCTCAGCCGGGCGGCGCCCCCAGGGGCCGCCCGGCGAGCGCCCGCGCGACCCCAACCAGGTTGGTGGCCATGGCCCGGCCGGTGCGGTGCGACCAGTCGCGGCCCCGCTCCTCGTCGAGGTAGTCGGGGCCGGGTCCGGGGCCGAGGTGCCAGTACGTCCAGGCCTGGCCCGGAATGGTGTAGCCGATGTCGGCGAGCGCTCCCGAGATCTCGCTGATGACGTGGTGGGCGCCGTCCTCGTTGCCGGTGACGACGACGCCCGCGACCCTGTTGTAGGCGACGGGCCGGTCCTGGTCGTCGGTCTCGGACAGCATGGCGTCCATCCGCTCCAGGACCCGCTGGGCGACGGAGGACGGCCTGCCCAGCCAGGTCGGCGAGGCCATCACCAGGATCTCGGCGTCCAGCAGCTTGGCGTGCACGGCCGGCCAGGCGTCGCCCTCGCGGACGGGCTCGCTGGTCACGCCCGGCTCGATGTCCAGGTCGACGGCCCGGACCACCTCGACCTGGACGCCGTCCTGCCCCAGCCGGTCCACGACGACCTGGGCGAGCGCGTCGGTGTTGGAGGGGTCGGGGGACCTCTTGAGCGTGCAGTTGATCACGAGTGCCTTCATGACGGTCCGGAGTACCCCTTGGGGCCGGGTCCACTCGGGCGGATGCCACCCGGCCCGTGGGGTACCCGGCGCGTATGGCATACGAAGGACCAAGGCTGCCCGATGCCCGCGGACCCGTGTCCGCGGGCGTGCGGGAGTACCTGCTGGGCGGGGGCCCGCTGCCGCCCGCCCTGACGGTCGCGCGGGCGCCCGCGTACGGCGACGACCTCCAGCTGGCGCTGTACGTCTGCTACGAGCCGCACTACCGCGGCTTCGCGGGGGTGAGCCCGGACGTCGAGTGGGACCCCGGCCTGCTGCGGCTGCGCGCCGCGCTGGAACACCGTTTCCTGACCGCCCTGCGCGCCGACACCCCGGTCCACGACAGCGTGCAGGAGGCTCTCGCCGAGTTGCTCGTCGAGCCGGTGGAGGGCGTCGGTGTCTCCCACTTCCTGCGCGACGAGGGCGAGTTGTGGCAGCTGCGCGAGTACGCGGCGCAGCGCTCCCTGTACCACCTCAAGGAGGCCGACCCGCACGCCTGGGTGCTGCCGCGGCTGTGGGGACGGGCCAAGGCGGCGATGGCGGCGGTGGAGTTCGACGAGTACGGCGGTGGCCGCGCCGACCGGGTCCACGCCCGCCTCTTCGCGGACCTGATGGCGGACCTGGACCTGGACACCGCGTACGGCCGCTATCTGGACGCCGCGTGCGCCGAGACGCTGGCCACGGTCAACCTGATGTCCCTGTTCGGCCTGCACCGCTGCCTGCGCGGCGCGCTGGTCGGCCATTTCGCCACCGTGGAGATCACCTCCTCGCCGGGTTCCCGGCGGCTGGCGGAGGCGATGCGCCGCGCGGGCGCCGGGCCGGCCGCCGCGTACTTCTACGACGAGCACGTGGAGGCCGACGCGGTCCATGAGCAGGTCGTACGGCACGAGGTGATCGGCGGTCTGCTCGAACAGGAGCCGCAGCTCGCGCCCGATGTCGCGTTCGGTGTCGGCGCCACCGTCCTGTTGGAGGACCGGCTGGCCGAACGGCTGCTCGGGGACTGGCGGGCCGGGCGTTCCTCGCTGCGCACACCGCTGACCCTGCACATTCCCCAGAATTCCGAAAAGGCCCATATTTCCTGATTGCCGGGGTACTTGGCGGATGTGAATCCGCTGGTACTTCCGGGCGTGTACGCCCCTCAGGAGGACACCGGCCTGCTGGCCGGGGCGCTGTCCGAAGAAACTCTGCCGCCGGGCTCCGACGTCCTCGACGTGGGCACCGGCTCCGGCGCGCTGGCCCTGGAGGCGGCGCGCCGCGGGGCCCGGGTGACCGCCGTCGACGTGTCCTGGCGGGCGGTGCTCGCCGCCCGCTGGAACGCCCGGCGGGCCGGGCTGCGGGTGCGCGTGCTGCGCGGGAACCTCTTCGAACCGGTGCGCGGCCGGACCTTCGACCTGGCCCTGGCGAACCCGCCGTACGTGCCGTCCCCCCACTCCGGCCGGGTGCCGCGCGGACCGGCCCGCGCCTGGGACGCGGGCGGTGACGGCCGGCTGGTACTGGACCGGCTCTGTCGGGAGGTACCGGGGATGCTGAGGCCCGGCGGGGTGCTGCTGCTGGTGCAGTCCGCGCTGAGCGATCCGGACCGGACCGTCGGGCAGTTGCGCGCGGCGGAGATGAAGGCGTCCGTGACGCGGCGGCAGCGCATTGCGTTCGGGCCCGTCCTGCGCTCCCGGGAGGAGTGGCTGCGCCGGCGGGGGTTGCTGTCCGGCGGCGAGAACAACGAGGAACTGGTGGTGGTCCGTGCCGAACTCCCCCGCTGAACGGCCGCGCCGGATCAGTGTGCGGCGCAAGGGGCCCCTGCTGGTCGAGGGGCCCGTCGAGGTGGAACTGGAGGACGGTTCCACCGTCGTCTCCGACCGCTTCCGGGTCGCGCTGTGCACCTGCCGGCGCAGCCGCCGCTACCCGTGGTGCGACACCAGTCACCGCGACCGGGCCTGACCCCGACGCCTCGCTCCGACGGCCGCGCGGGAAATGCCAGGGACCGGCGGGCGGCCCCACTCCGCCCTGCCGGCCCCTGGTCGCGGGATCGCCGTGGTTGTCCGTGTCAGTGGCTCGCACTCCCCACGTCACGAGCCGTTCGCATGGCACACGGGGCCACGCGACCCCGGTCTAGAACGCGAAGAGGGCACTCCCGGAGGAGTTCTTCACGCAGTCGTTGGAGAAGGTGCGCTCGTAGGAGACGCGCTTGCCCTGCCAGACTCCGTCGACGGTGACGACGACGGGGTCGTACTCCCTGGTGCACCACGCCTCACCCGGGTCGGCCAGTACCTCGAAGTCACCGCCGGCCGCCCGCAGTTCGGCACAGGCCAGGGCGGCTGCCGGGTGGCTTCCGGAGGGGCCCGGCGCACAGGTGAGGGTGACGGCACGGGCCGGGCTGACGGCGGTGGCGCTCTCTCCGTGCCCGATGGTGAGCACCAGGGCCGAGGGGGCGTAGAGCGAGGCCGGGGCGGCCGGGGCGGCGAGTGCGGACCCCGTGAGGGTTCCGCAGACAGAGGCGGCCGTGAGGCCGAGGGTCGCTGCCCAGCGCGCGGTGTTCCGCATTGTGTGCATCCTTCCGCTCGATTCGGGTTTGCCGGTCCGGCTCGGTCGGTGTCGAACGCGGCGAGCGCGAGTCTGCCGAGTCCGCTGCCGAAACTCACATCGACCCCACGGGTTTCGGTAACCTTGCGTATTGAATCAGTGGCGTGAAGTCACGGAATTCGAACGTTCCAACCCCCGGGGCAAGCGCTTCATGATCCCTCCTCTGGCCGAAGTGACCGGATTCCATAGGTTCGTTAATCGTCCGGAAACATTCCGCGTCCGGCCCGCCCGCGCTCTTTCGCCCCCCGTCCGTTCATCCCGGCGCAGCTCCGAAGTGGTGCGCCTTTCATCCACCCCGGCGTCGCCGGCCCTCTCGGCCGGGTCGGAGGCCTGACTCATTTCCTACCGGTGCCGAAGGCCTGGCAGGGCACATCCGGCAGCCCGTCCCCCGCCGGTATGGCCGCCGTGGAGCGCGGCTCGACGACGAGAGGCGGGACGGACGGACGGCCAGGGACTGGCCCTGTCCGCTCACGCGACTCCGGCGACCGTCGGCCCGGCGGACCTTAAGGAGACCGCCGGGTGAGCGCCGGGTGAGCGCCGGGTGAGCGCCGGGCGACGGTCGGACCGGCCGCGTCTCAGGCGGTGCGGTCCGACAGTTCGACGGGGCGCGCAGGGGGCGGCTCGGTGCCGGTGATCGACAGCGATCCGGTACTGGCCGGGGCCGCGTCGGACTGCCAGCGCTGGCCGGTGGAGCGGTCGCGGACCTTGACGACGACGTCGGCGCCGGCGTCCGTACCGGCCGGGGCGAGGGCGAGGGACTCGTCCCAGCGGGGCAGCAGCTCCCCCTGCGGGGTGAGGTCGTAGCGGACGTCGTCGGCGCGCGGGTCGCCGGCCTCCACGCACGTTTCCAGGATGACCACGCCGGCGTCCGCGCGGGCGTCCACGCACAGATGGGGCTCGGCCAGACTGCGCAGCTGCCCGTCCTCCTCGTACGACCACTGCTGGGACCGGTCGTCGGAGCAGTCCGCCAGTTCGAGGGCGACGCCCGCCCTCGCCTCTCCGCGGATGTCCAGGCAGAGGTCGGCGGCGAGGTTGCGCAGCCGGGTCTGCCTCGGGGCATTGGGGAGTTGGGCGGTGTCGGGGCCCGAGGGGACGGTGGGGGTGGCCGGGGAGCCGGTGGCCGGGGAGGCGGCCGGGCCGGCGGTGCCGTCGTCGGTCCACAGGCCGGCGGCGAGCAGGGCGGTCAGCAGGCCGGCCCCGGCGAGGCCGACGCCGGTGAACAGGGCCCGCGGGGAGCGCGGTCCCGCGCCGGGTTCGCGGCGGCCGGGCGAGGGCATGCGCGCGAGGAGACCACCGGCGCGGCGGGAGCCGCCGCGCGGCCGGCCGCCGCGGTGCCGGGCGGAGCCGCGCAGGCCCACGCTCTGCTGTGCGGCCCGGCCGGGCCGCGATTCGACGTACCGACGGGCTCCCCAGCCGAGCACGGCCTCGGCGAGCAGGATCCCCAGGTCGCCCTCGAAGTGGCCGAGTTGTTCCGCCGCGGCACGGCAGTAGCGGCAGGTGTCCAGGTGCCGGCGGACGTCGGGCAGGAGGTCGCCGCCGCGGCCTATGGGGACGTCGAGGAGCCGGTTGTAGAACCGGCATTCCTTGCTGGGAGCGAGGTCCCGGTGAGCGCGGACGCAGCCCTCGCGGAGCTTCTCCCTGGCCTCCGCCCGCACGCAGGCCAGGTTGTCGGTGTCCATGCCGAGCAGTTCGGCGGCGGCGGTGATCGGCTCGGCCTCGACCTCGGCGTGCCACAGCACGCTGCGGGCGACCGGGGGCAGGCTCTGGAAGGCGCGTTCGGCGAGCAGCCGGTTCTCCGGGGTCATGGACTTGGCGGCCCGCATGCCACGGGCGCCGGCCGGCTTGCCGAGGTCGGGCAGCACGCCGGACAGTTCCTCGTCGGCGGCCCACTGCCGGACGGTGTCGCGCACGGTGACCAGGAGGCGGGGCCGCAGCGCGGTGCCGGGCTCGCCCATCTTCAGCCGGTCGAGGACCTGGTGGAAGCCGGCGGTGGAGAGCATGGCGGCGATGCCGGTGGAGGAGGCGAGGCAGATCACCGCGTAGTCGTGCACCGGCTGCCAGTGCCGCGCTATGAGGAGCGCGGTCGACCGGGCCACCTCGGCGTCCGTCCCGCTGCGTGTCCCCGAGGCGAGCAACTCGTCGGATTCACCGGGTCCCGAGCCGGGCGGCGGGGCGAAGGGAGGGCGAGGGGGCTGGGGGGTGAGCACTGTGCGGCTTCCTTCGGTACGTACCTGTCCGACGCCACGGGGGTGTACGTTCACCTCCGCCGGCGAACGCGGGACGCCCGGCCCCGGCCCCCGCACGAGTGGCTCACCTTCGCACAACTGAGTCGCGCGCAACAAGCCACCGAGGATTCCTGGCCACTGTTGAGAGAATGTCGACAGGCGGCGTCCGATTTGCCCCGTGTGGAGCCCAGTTGACCCTCCCCCCGAGGCCGACCGCACCCCGTGCGCATCGCGCGCCCCGTGTGAAGCGCGCACACGCGACGGTGCCACGCACACGTTCCGCGCGTGTGCGGCGCGTAGTGGACTGGGGGTCGGCCCTTCCTCGGAGGCCACGCGCGGGACGGCGGCTCTCCCTGCGCGAAACGGCCGCCGGCCCCGTTCCTCCCGCCCTCGGCCGGCGGCCCGGGAAGGTCCCTTCCTATGCCCCCGCTTCGGTTGCCGGGCGGTCTCAGATCTGCCAGGACCGCAGCCGGTCCGCCGCCCCGTAGATGTCGGTCTTGCCGTCGATGAGATCGCGGGTCAGGTCGACGAGGGCGCCGTACGGCGGGTCGATGCCGGCGCCGCTGACGAACATGTAGGCCACCGCTGTCGCGCTGGCGAAGCGGGCGTTGGCCGAGGGCAGGGGCTTGAGCAGTGCGAGGGTGTGCAGCAGCGCGGCTGCCCGCCAGGCCGGGTCGGAGTCCACGCCGAGCCGCGGCGGGTCGACCCGGTGACGGGCGACGGCGGCGACGAGCACGGAGAAGTCGTTGATGGTGGGCTGGTCCGGCAGGACCTCTTCGTGGCGCTGGAGCAGCCACGGCACGTCGATGTGGATGACAGGTGTCATCGGTCAGGCGACCCGCCCCTCACCCTTGACGGGCGGTTCGTCGTCGGGGAAGGCCGCGGCGAACTCGTCGGCGTGGGTGGCGAAGAACCTGCGGAAGGCCTCCGCGCCCTCCTGGAGCGCCCGGTGCCTGGCTATGTCCGCGGCGGCGGCCTCCCTGACGAGCGCCTTCATCGACGTACCGCGTTCCTTGGCGATCTGCCGCAGGTCCTCCAGCTCGCGATCGCTGAATTCCACATTGAGGGCTGGCATGTCCTTCACGGTACCGCTCGGGTACTTACTCGTAAATATCCCCTGGTCAAAGTAGTGGAAAGGCGGTACCGAACGGTGCCCGAGCGATCCTGCCACCGATCACTTCCCGGCAGACTCGGACACCGTTCGACGTCAATCGTTCATTCTTCGGCCGTCACCCCTGGTCGGCCACGAAGGAGGCCATCCGGGCCAGGGCCGCGTTCCAGTTGATCGCCGTCTCGTTGGTCGACCAGGACTCGATGTCGTCGATGTAGCAGAACTGCCCGACACAGCCCTTGAGTTTCGCCTGCGCGACGGGGTCCTGGATGCTGGAGTTCGGGCCGCCCGCGAGGGTGCCGGCCGGCGGGCCCGGCAGGCTGGGGTCGAGCGCGCGGGCGTACCAGCGGCTGTGCAGCTGCTGGGCGGCCACGTCGCCGTAGCCGGTGACGTAGGAGATGTTCAGCGCGTTGCGGCCGAGGATGTTGTCCATCGCCTGGACGGCTCCGTCGCGGTACTTCGAGGCGCCGGTGATGTCGTAGGCGGTGGCGATGACCACGGCGTTGTTGAGGACCTGGTGGGCCGAACCCCAGTCGTAGCCGTTGTTCTCGGGCGCGTACGGCATGCCGTACGCCTGGCCGCGCAGGGTGGCGAGGTAGGTGTCGGCGCCCGTGACGACCGAGCGGCGCACCTTGTCGCGGCCGGGCAGCTTGCTGGGGACGGTCGCGAGGTCGAGGCGGGCCGCGGCGGCGGTCCTGGACCAGTCGAAGCCCCGGGGGACGAAGACGTCTGCCGTGTGGACCGGGGAGTTCAGGACGTGGTCGGCGAACTGCCTCTCACCGGTGCTGAGATACAGCTCGGCGGCCGCCCAGTAGAACTCGTCGGTCACGTTGTCGTCGTTGTAGGCGCCGCCGCCGGTGCCGTCGGCCGGGTCGGCGTACACGGCGGGGTGGGCGAGGGCGGCCGTCCACGCCTTGCGGGCGGCGGTCAGCGCGCGGGCGGCGAAGGCCTTGTCGTAGGGCTTGTACAGGCGGGCGGCCTGCGCGGCCGTCGCGGCCAGGTTGAGGGTCGCGGCGGTGGTCGGCGGGTGCAGTTCGCGCTTCTGCGGGTCGTTGCCCGGCAGGAGCGGCAGGCCGGTCCACTGCTCGTCGTGGATCTTGTGATGGACCATTCCCGCGAGGGCCTGCCCACCCGGGACCTGCATCCTCAGCAGGAACTCCAGTTGCCAGCGGGCCTCGTCGAGGACGTCCGGCACCTTGTTGCCGCTCTCGGGGAGCGCGAGGGTGCCGTCGCCGAGCTTCGCCGGGTCGCCGGTGCGGGCGGTCAGCGCGCGTTCGTGGGTGCTCATCAGCTCCCAGGCGGCGATGCCGCCGTTGACGACGTACTTGCCGTGGTCGCCCGCGTCGTACCAGCCGCCGGAGACGTCGAGGGTGTAGTCGCACACGCCGGGCTGGCAGGGCACGGAGGTGTCGCCCTGGTTGGGGGCGACACCGACGTGTCCGGCGGCCCTGCCGTAACCGGGCCGCAGGTCGTCGCGGATCGCGATGCCGCTGCGCTGCGGGTAGAAGTACTTGACCGCGTCCCGGCGGAGCCGCTCGTAGGCCGCCGCGCCGATGTCGAAGGGGTGGCTGCTCTCGCCGTCCACCGCCAGGGTGAGGCCGGTGCCGCGGGTGCGGTACGCGCCGAAGTCGACGGAGTGGACGTTCTGCCCGGAGGACACGTCGAGACCGCGCGGCACGGTCCAGCCGCGGGCCACGGTCGCACCGGCGGCGTTGCGCAGCGCCCAGGGCAGCTTCGCCGTGGCGTCGGTGACCAGGGTGGCGTTCTTCGGCCCGGCGGGCAGATAGCCGACCTGGTTGACGCGCACCCGCGGCCCGGTGTCGGGCTCGTACACCTCCGGTGGCACCCCGCCGAGCAGGGAAACGTCGTCGAGGCAGAACCGCCAGGGGTCGGCGCTGCCGCCGACCTGGAAGGCGACCTGGCCCTCGGTGGAGTCGACCGGCGAGGTGAAGGTGTAGGAGTACGACCCGGCCGCCTCGCCCAGCACCGGGCTCGCCTCCTGCCAGGTCGCGTACGGCGCGACGGACTGGCCGACGATCGCCCGCACCACATGGCCCTCGGGCACGCCGGACGCCGCGAAGGAGAACCGGTACGTCTCCCCCTTGACCAGGGTGATGCCGTCCTGGCCGATGCCGGAGTCCCAGCGGTTGACGGTGCCGCCCGGCACGTCCGCGCACAGCCGGCCCTCGGACGGGGCGGCGGTGACGTTGGTGGACCACCACGCGTCGGCGCCGGCGTCGAAGGTGCCGTTCCGGATCTGCTCGGTCTCCTCGGCCCCGGCCTGCGAGGCGGGCAGCGCGGTGAGGGCCGTGCCCAGCAGGGCCGCCAGGGACAGCAGGGTGGTTCTGCGTCGTTTCACGTACGGGCTCCTCCGAGAGGTGCGGGAACGCTCCGGACGGGAGCTCGCTTGCGATGGGAGCGCTCCCAAATACGGTCGGAGGACATGTTTGTTGCAGTCGTGACACCCCGTCAACGGTCCGGACGGGACGACTTGGCCGTCGTGGCCGCCGCCCCGCCCGGACCTCGCCGTTCCCTACGCCTCCAACCTGCTGATCCTGACGGCCCCCTGCACCTCGCCGGGCCGGCCGCTCGTCAGGGTGAGCCGCAGCCGGGAGCCGCGGACGGCGTCGAAGGTGATCACGGTCGGCCGGTCCGAGGCGTCCGCCCACGCGACGGCCGCACCCGTGACGGGGACATAGCGCTCCCCGTCGCCGACCTCGACCCCGATCGCCGCGGGCAGGCTGTGCGGGCCGCCGGTCGTGAAGGACACCTCCACCCGGTCGAAGGTCCGCGTCCGCCCCCAGTCCACCGACACCCAGTCCTCAGGACGGGCCTGGCTGAAGGCGGGCAGCAGGGCGGTGGCCGCCTTGACGAAGGCGTTGGACCAGCCGGTGGCCGGGTCGCCGTCCAGCATCGCGGCGGGCAGGGTGTCGGTCCGCCCCGAGTAACCGGCGTCGGCGTGCGGATGGTCCGGGGGTGTGGGGAGGTCCGGCGCGAAGGCGGCCGCGGGGGTCGTCGCCTCCGTGGCGGCGCGGGCGGCGCGCACGGTGACGGTGCCCCTGCGCAGCCCGTCCACCCGGGCGGTCACCTTCAGGGCGCCGGCCTTCGTGCCGGAGCGCACGATCGCGAGCGCCTTGCCGTGGAAGGCCGTGCGGGTGCTGGCCTGGTAACGCTCGGCACTCTCCTGGCGTCCGTTGTCGAGCCCGGCGAGGGAGCCGCCGTCCACCGCGAAGGAGATCAGGTGCTCGGCGTCGGGCACGACCACGCCGCGCGCGTCGACGACGTCCGCCGTGACGAAGACGAGCGAACGGCCGTCGGCCGGCAGGGACTTGCGGTCAGCGGTGAGGCGGACGGCGTGCGGGGCGCCGGCGGTGCGCAGGACGTCGGTGGCGACGGTCCGCCCGCCCCTGCGGGCCACCGCCTTGAGCACCCCCGGCTCGTAGGGCACCCGCCACGTCAGATGGAGCTTGCCCGCGCTGCCGTTGGGGCTGGTGTAACTGCCGGGGAAGGGCCCGGTGGTGAACGTCTTGTCGTCGCCGGTGGCCTCCGTGGTCTCCAGGTACGGCCGCCCGTCGACGGTCTCCTTGGCGTCGAACTCCCGGACGCCCAGCGACTTCCCGTTGAGGAACAGCTCGACGGCCGGGACATTGGCGTACGCCCACACCTCGACGGTGTCGCCCGCCTCGTGGTTCCAGGTGGCGGGGAGCAGGTGGACCATCGGCTCGTCCGTCCACTGGCTGCGGAACAGGTGGTACATGTCCTTGGGGAACCCGGCCGTGTCCACCGCTCCGAAGAAGGACGCCTTCACGGGGAAGACGTCGTACGGCGTCGGCTCGCCGATGTAGTCGATGCCCGACCACAGGAACTGTCCGGCGAACCACTTGCGGTCGCGGTCCTTCTTGTGGCCGTACTCGCCGCTCATGGTCCAGGAGGCGAGGTTGTTGTCGTAGGACGAGGTGGCCCGCCTGCCGGGGGTGTGGTTCTCGCCCGTGTTGAGGCGCTCCGGCTCCTGGTACGTGCCGCGGGACGAGGTCTGCGAGGACGACTCCGACTCGAAGAGGAACAGGTGCGGGTAGGCGGCGTGCAGGTCGTCCACGGACCTGGCGGTGTTGTAGTTCAGACCCAGGCCGTCGAGCTTGGCCAGCATCAGGTCGGCCGCCGAGCCCTTCGCGGGGAGACGGCGGTACTTGTCGGAGCCGATGATCAGGGGGCGGGTGCCGTCGGCCGCCCGGATCGCGGCGATGATCCGGTCGGCCATGGCGAGGCCGGCCGTGGCGGTGGAGTCGGGTATCTCGTTACCGATCGACCACACCAGGACGGCGGGCGAGTTGCGGGCCGCGAGGACCATCTCGGTGGCGTCCCGCTCGCACCACTCCTCGAAGAACCGCCCGTAGTCGTACCGGTTCTTACCCGTGCGCCAGCAGTCGAAGGCCTCCACCAGCATGACGATGCCCAGTTCCTCGCAGATCCGGATCATCTCCGGCGCGGGCGGGTTGTGGGAGGTGCGGAAGGCGTTGACGCCCATCGACTTCATGAGGGTCAGCTGCCGGCGGATCGCGTCGGCGCTGACGGCGGCGCCGAGCGCGCCGAGGTCGTGGTGGAGGTCGACGCCTTTGAGCTTGGCGTGGACGCCGTTGAGGTGGAAGCCCTCGTCGGGGTCGAAGCGGAAGGTGCGGATGCCGAACGGGGTGCGGTAGGTGTCGGTGCGCCGGCCGCCGACCCGCAGCTCGGTCTCCAGGGTGTAGCGGTGGGGTGTGGCGAAGTCCCACAACCGGGGGTCGGGGACGGTGAGTTCGTGGGTCTGCGTGGCGCGGTCGGCGACCGTGACGGTGGTCGAGGCACGGGCCACCGTGCGGCCGTTCGGCGCGACGATCCGGGAGCGGACCTCGACCTCGGCGGCGGCTCCGGAGGCGTTCACCAGGTCCGTGCGCGCCCGGACGACGGCCCGCTCCTCGCCGATCTCGGGGGTGGTGACGTACGTGCCCCAGCGGGCGACGTGCACCGGCTCCGTGACGACCAGGCGGGCCTCACGGTAGATGCCACTGCCGGAGTACCAGCGGCTGCTGGGGAGCCGGTTCTGCACCCTGACCGCGAGGACGTTCTCGGTGGTGCCGTCGGTGTGCACCAGGTCGGTGAGATCGAGGGCGAAGCCGGTGTAGCCGTAGGGGTGTCGGCCCACCTCGGTTCCGTTGCAGTAGACGTGGGAGTCCATGTAGACGCCGTCGAACTCGACGGAGATCCGCTTGTCCGCGCAGTCCGGCGGCAGGGTGAAAGCGAGGCGGTACCAGCCCAGGCCACCGGGGAGGAAGCCGGTCCCGCTGGTGGTGCCGTGCTCGGTGGTGGGGCTCTGTTCGATGCTCCAGTCGTGCGGGACGGCGACCTGTCGCCAGGCGGAGTCGTCGTGACCGGGGGCGGCGGCATCGGCGTACCGGCCGGTCGGGTCGGTGATCCCGCCCGGATTCACCAGCGCGAAGCGCCAGCCGTCGCGCAGAGCGACGGTGCGCCGGCCGGAGACGCTCGCGGCGGCCTCCGCGGCCCCGGCGGGCGGGGCGCCGAGGAGCGCACCCGCGGCGGGTGTGGCGGCGGAGGCGAGCAGGACCGATCTGCGAGTGACCGTCATGGCGGCTCTCCCTCATCAGGAACCAGAAGTACTCACAACTGAACGTCAACCAACAAGATCTGACGTCGTGCCACTCCGGTCCGTCAAGGGGGCGGTCCCGCCGTTCTGCCCGACGCACCCCGTGCGCCGGAATCCGGCCTGTTCGCGCACCTGCCCGCACGGAAGGGGGTGGCCCTGCGTTCTCCTCCGTGCCGACGCCACAAGCACTAAGGTGGAACGGAAGTGGCTTGCCTGTTCACTGTGAGTGTCCGCGATGGAGTGGGGACGATGACCTCGGACGACCCGTTCGACGACGCCACGACGGCGCGAGCGGTCATTGACGAGGACGGCACGCTGGCCGGGTGGAACGAGGGGGCCCGCCGTCTGCTGGGCCACCCCTCCGCCGAGGTGGTCGGCAGACCGGCCGCCGTCCTGCTGGCCGACGGCGGCGCCGCCGGACCCCCGGGCCCCGGCGAGGACCGCTGGAGCGGCACCCTCGCGCTGCGCCACCGCGACGGCCACACCGTGTCCGTGTGGGTGCTCGCCCACCGGCGGCAGCCGCCGGACGGCGGCCCGGTCACCTGGCTCGCCGTGACACCCCTGCACGCGGGGTTCGAGGATCCGCAGGACGACGACCTGATGCGGGCGGCACTCGTCCAGTCCCCCTGCGCCACCATGATCTTCGACGACCGGCTGCGGCTGCGCGGGGTCAACGACGCGATGGCCGAGCTGGTCGAGCTGCCCCCGGCCCGAATCCGCGGCCTGCGGACCATCGACCTCGGCGACCGGCCGCAGAACGCCGAGATCGAGACGTACATGCGCCGGGTCCTCGCCACCGGCGAGCGCCAGGAGATGCAGACCGTCATGAAGGCCCCGGGCGAGGAACGGGCACACGCCTGGCTGGCCCGGATCGCGCCGCTCACCGACGCCTTCGGACAGGTCCGCGGCATCTGCGTGACCGCCCACGACTTCACCGAGCACTACCTCGCACGCGAACGGCTCCAACTGGTCAACGAGGCGAGCGTCCGCATCGGCAGCACCCTCGACGTCACCCGGACGGCCCAGGAGCTGGCGGAGGTGTGCGTCCCCGCACTGGCCGACTTCGTCAGCGTCGACCTGCTCGACCCGCAGGAGCACGGCGCCGAGGCCACCGGCCCGCTGACCGCGCCCGTCCAGCTGCGGCGGGCCGCCCACCACTCGATCAACCCGGGCTCCCCCGAGGCCGCGTGCAAGCCGGGCCAGGTGGACAGCTACCCGGCCGGCTCCCCGCAGGCCGGCTCACTGATCGCGGGCCGTACCGTCGCGGCCGCGGTGTCCCTCGACGACATCGAGGCATGGCGGTCCTGGGACGAGCGGCGGGTCCAGCTGGCCCGCGAGTACGGCACCCACTCGACGATGTCCGTCCCCCTCCAGGCCCGCGGCACCACACTCGGCGTGGTCGTCTTCTCCCGGTTCCGGCGCCCGGAGCCGTTCTCGCCCGACGACGTGCTGCTGGCCGAGGAACTGACCGCCCGCGCCGCCGTCTGCATCGACAACGCCCGCCGCTACTCCCGCGAGCGCGAGACCGCCCTGGCCCTCCAGCGCAGCCTGCTGCCCCGCACCCTGCCGCGCACGGCCGCCGTCGACGCCGCCTCGCGCTATCTGCCGGCCGCCCGCGCCGGGGTCGGCGGCGACTGGTTCGACGTGATCCCGCTGTCCGGGATGCGGGTCGCGATGGTCGTGGGCGACGTCGTCGGGCACGGCATCCAGGCCTCGGCCACCATGGGCCGGCTGCGCACCGCCGTGCGCACCCTCGCCGACATCGACCTCGCGCCCGACGAACTGCTCACCCACCTCGACGACCTCGTGGTCCGGCTCTCCGAGGAGGCCGGCGGGGAGGGCAGCCCCGGCGAGGTCGGCGCGACCTGTCTGTACGCGGTGTACGACCCGGTGTCGCGGCGCTGCACCCTGGCACGGGCCGGACACCCCCCGCCCGTGCTGCTCCCGCCGCACGGCGAGCCACGCGGGGTCGAGCTGCCCGCGGGGCCCCCGCTCGGCCTGGGCGGACTGCCCTTCGAATCGACCGAACTGGAGGTCGCCGAGGGCTCCGTGCTGGCCTTCTACACCGACGGTCTCATCGAGTCCCGGGAGCGGGACGTGGACGCCGGTCACCGAATGCTCCGGGAGGCCCTGGCGGCGGACGCCGACTCCCTGGACGAGACCTGTGACCGGGTGCTGCACGCGCTGCTCCCACAGGGCGGGGCCGCCGACGACGTGGCCCTGCTGCTCGCCCGCACCCGCGGGCTGCCCGCCTCGCAGGTCGCCACCTGGGACATTCCGGCGGACCCCGCGCTGGTCGCGCCGATCCGCAAGCAGGCCGTCGACCAGCTCGCGCGCTGGGGACTGAGCGAGCACTCGTTCACCGCGGAGCTGGTGGTGAGCGAGCTGGTCACCAACGCCATCCGGTACGGCGCCCGCCCCATCCGGTTGCGGCTGATCCACGACGCGACCACGCTGATCTGCGAGGTCTCCGACAACAGCCACACCGCGCCGCATCTGCGCCGGGCCAAGACGTTCGACGAGGGCGGCCGGGGGCTGCTGCTGGTCGCCCAGCTCACCCAGCGGTGGGGCAGCCGGCACACGGCGGACGGAAAGACGATCTGGGCGGAGCTGGGCCTGCTCGCGGACGACTGAGACACGGTCCACGGGTGTCGGCCGTACGCCGGCGGGCACCCGCCACGGTGGCTGCCCCGCACATGACGCGGCATCGGAGGGCAGAGCGATGGAACCTGCGGCCCTGACGGATACGGGTCCCACCTGTACGGGGCCTGCGGCTGCGCGCCCGGCGCGTTCGTCGCCGGGCGCGCGTCGCGCGGTGTGGCAGCGGAACTTCCCGGTCGTCCTCACCAACGCGTCCGGCCGCACGTGCACCGTGCGCGGCTATCCGGGCGCCGCCTTCCTGGACGCCTCCGGCAGGCAGCTGGGCCCCGGTCCCCGCCGTGACGCGGGCTCCGGTCCGGTCACCGTGACACTGGCACCGGGCCGCAGCGCCTGGGCCGGGCTGACGTACTCCAGCCCGGAGGTCAGCGGAGCCGAGGCGGCCACTCCTACGACGCTGCTGGTGACCCCGCCGGACGAGCGGGACCCGCTGCGGGTGCCGTGGACCGGCGGAACCGTCCCCGTGTCGGGCAACGCGTCCTCGGTGCGACTCACCGTGTTCACGCCCGGCACCGGCCCGTGATCGCACGCCCGGCTCGAACCGCGGGTGCTTCCGCCGAAGGTGCTCCGGTCGGCCGTGCGGTCAGCGGCCGGGTCCGGGGCCTCCGTAGCCGTAACCGCCGTACCCGCCATAGCCGTAGCCGTAGCCGCCGTTCCCGTACCCGTAGTCGGGGGTGCCGCCGTTTCCCGCGCAGGCGTACGCGTAGGGGTAGCCGCAGGCCGGGTTCGCGGGGGTGGGGCTCGGGGCGGCCG
>NZ_JARGEF010000104.1:0-25475 GCF_033794725.1 Streptomyces sp. ID05-39B
TCTCCGGCCCTCCCCGCATCCTCCCACCGCCGCTACGGGCCCCGACGGGCGTTCACAGCTCCGCGGATCAGGCGAACCTCGCCCCCAGCCTCACGTGCAGCCCCGCGGGCGATCGAGTCAGCGAGGCCCTCGTCGCCGGATACGCTCACGCCCCCCTTGCGATAGCGTTCAACACAGACGCTCTCACCTGCGGAAACATGACTTTCGGAGTTCTCATGCAGCACCGATCGGCACGGTGCGGCTTCATGGAGCACATCGAGCACGAGCCATAGAGCGCCGCCACAGACCTGCCGCCCCATTGTGTACACATGAGACACTCGGTACCCTTGGGCTCATGACGCAGCCGCTGCCCATAGAGTCCATCCGCGACGTGCGCGCCCACCTGGCCGAGGTCGTGGAGCGCGCGGACCGCGACGACGTTCCCACGGTCATCACACGCCGAGGCAAGGAAGTCGCCGCCGTGGTGTCCATCGAGGTGCTGCGCAAGTACCAGGAGTGGGAAGAGCGCGAGATCAACCGGATCATCGACGAGCGCATGGCCAACCCGGCACCCGGCGTCCCGATCGAGGACATCATGGGGGAGACGCTGGCACGCAGTGAGTGAGTATCGCACCGTCTTCCGCCCCGAAGCACAGACAGAGCTACGCAAGATCCCTCGCGACATGGCACTCCGCATCCTGGCCAAGCTGACCGAGCTGGAGGGCGACCCCCTCGGTTTCAACACCACCGCTTTGGTGTCCCAGCCTGAGCGCCGCCGGCTGCGAGTCGGCGACTACCGCGTCGTCTACACGATCGACGACGGAGAGCTGGTGGTCTGGGTCGTCCACGTCGGACATCGCTCCACCGTTTACGACACCTGACGCCAACCGCTTTGGCGCCAGAACACTCAGCACCCATCCAGCACGGTGACGACGAAGGGGTCGCCCCCCTCAGAGGCCGACCCCTTCTGACCTGCGCGCCCGACGAATCACCTGGCGCACAGCAACGACCTGGTCACGCGTTGAACCGGAACTCCACCACAAGGCTGTGACCTGCGGAAATGAGGGCGCATCCCAGCACCATCCCAGCACGGGATGCGCGACAAAGCACAAGAAGACCGAAGATCGCCAACGCTACCCGGAAGCGCCCGCACACGCCTGAAGTCTGCGGAACTTCTACGAGCGCCGCATCAGGCTCGTGCCACCGCACCGAACCTCGCAGAGCAGCACAGCGCTCGCGCTCACTCGCGGTCTCCATGGACGCCAGCGGCCAGTTCCGGCGCCTGGCCGCCGCCCAGAATGCACGTCCAGATCGCGGGGCCGGCGCGAGCATCCACAGGTCCCGTATACCCCCGGTTTGGCGGGGCATAGTCAAAAGCTTCCGCGCTGTCGCAGGTCAGCCTGCATAGCTCAGTGGGTGGAGCAGGCGCCTTCTAAGCGCTTGGCCGCAGGTTCGAGTCCTGCCGGGGCGCCCCAAACATGTCTGGTCAGGGCGCTCTCGGACCGCGTAAGGCCGCTCGTGTTACCGAACCGCACCGCAACCTCGCCCCAGGAGACCCCTAGCACCGCGTCGAAGCGCACCCTGTACCGCCTGACCCACGTCAAGGCGACCCCTGAGTCGATGCTCGAAGCCCTCGACGTCGGCGCCCTCGACACCCTGGACGCGGTCGTGCGCGACGTCAGCGATCACATGGGAGTTCCCGCCCTCGCGGTGTCCTTCGCCGTAGCGAAGGAGGAAGCCGCCTGGGGCAAGGATGTCCTCCGGCTCGCCGCCGAATCGGACCTGCTGCAGAGCGAGCAGCGCACCGGAGCACTGCTCGTGCTCGCCGTCGACGACGTGGTGTACGCGATCGGCTTCGACCAGGGCTACCGGCTTCTCCCCGCCCAGCTCAAGGACGCGCACTTCGGTCTGTCCTTCGGTATCCGCGCCATCAACCCGCGTCAGGTGCGGGACTTCACCGCCAGCGTCCTCGGCCAGGCGCGCATCGACAGTTCCCTGATCCATGCCGGCGCCTCCGTACCGGCACTCGGACTCCGGGACCACGGGCGGATCATCCGCCACCTCGGCGGCTACCTCGACGAAGTCGACCTCACCGCAGGGAGCGGCACCAGGAACGGGGCTATGACCGCGGAGGGCGGCATCGGTCTCCGTATCAAACTCGGCACCACCCCCGCCACACTGATCAAGGACATCCGCGCCATCGCCGCGATCTGCGAGCACGTCGTTCCCCACCCCGACCTGGCCTTCGTCGAGCACATCACCGCGGTCAAGGACCCTTCCCTCATCGACGCGCTCGACGCGGAACTGGACGCCACGCTCGGCCGTCCCGCAGACGGCCGGATCATCACCGCCGTCCCCTTCTCCCAGAGCACCGACCTGCCCCGGTCCACCGCCTGCACCATCAAGATCGGGTCCTGCCCGCCCCACCTCCGGGACGAGTTCAGTCTCGACTACGTCCTGGAGCGGGCCCGTGCAATCAAGGCAGGCGCCCGCGTCACGGCGCTCCGGCAGGGCACCGTCGAACTGTTTCGTGACACGCTCTCCGCACGGACCGCGCTCGCCCCGCGCACCGCCTCCCTGGAAGCCCTGTCCAAGGAAACCGCCATGAAGTGGATCGAGGCCACCTTCTCCCTCAGCTCCCGCACGTTCTGTCTGCTCGACGGTGAGTGGTACGAGCTCGGGGCGGGCTACCTGCGCAACGTCAACGAGACCGTGGCTCCCTTGTTCCCCGACGCGCCCTCCGTCGATCTCCCCCGCTGGCCGCTCGTCGAGAAGCTCAACAAGAAGGGTATGCGCGTGATGCGTCCCGTAGACGAAGGCGACTACAACAAGCTGGCCGCCCAGGCCCGTCGCGGCTGGGTCTGCCTGGACAAGAAGAATGTCCACAACCCCTTTCGGGCAAGCAACTCCGTCGAGATCTGCGACCTGTTCACCGAGGACGACACTCTTGTCCTCGTGAAGCCCGCGCACTCCTCTAGCCCGCTGAGTCACCTGTTCAGCCAGGCGCGCGTCTCCGTTGAGCTCCTCTTCAAGAACGCGGCCGTACGCGCGGAGTTCGCCCGGTCCGTACACGTCAACAGCGATCCGGCCCGCAGCATCCCCGAGGACTTCACCCCGCGCCGCGTCGTCTTCGCGATCCTTCTGAAGGACGGAGCCAAGCTCACGCCGGACTCCCTCTTCCCGTTCTCCGCCATCATCCTGGCCCAGACCGCGAAGGCCCTCGCCGCTCGCGGCGTGACCGTCGAAGTCATCGGCGTCGAAAGCGAGTCGGCTCAGTCCGCCATGCGCGACGAGGCTGCGTAACCGCCCGGGACTCTCGCCGTAAACACGCCCTCTATATCTCTCATCCAAACGAGGAGTCCTTTCAACAGCCCAGAATTCCCGCAAGGGCAGCGGGCATCGTCTCCGGGGTCAGGGCACCCAGGGAACGGCGGGAGGCTACATGGAACAGGACCTCAACAAGCGGCAGCAGGCCGTGCTCGGCTGGGTGGGCCAGGGGTGTCCCGACGGAGTCTGGCCAGACAGCACGTACAAGACCAGCGGACAAGCCCTGCAGAACCGAGGGCTCATCAAGGTCACCAAACGCCGCGGGCATTGGAGCGCCCACCTCACCGAGAAGGGGCGGCAGCATCTCATCGAACGCGGCATCCGCCCCGTGGAGCAGAGCACCCGACCGCCGGAGCGCCCCGCCCGAGAACCGGCACCGCCGCGCCCCCGAGCCGTGCCGAAGGCCCTTGCGAACTACGCGGACCAGCTACTCGATGAACTGGCCGTTGCGAACGACGGCTGTCTCATCAAGCCCATCGAATCCGGCCCGCACGCGGTGAATTGGGCGTCACGGGTCAACGCCGCCCGCAAGTCCGGCAAGATCCCCCACACGCAGGAACTCCACGGATACCACACCCACCGCGGCTACGAGATCAAGCTGGTCGACATCCCTGCCTGGCGCCTCGCGGAACTCACCCCGCTCCCTGTGCCGGCCAGACTCACCAAACCCCATGCCGTCGTGGCCGCCCTCCAAAAGCAGCCGCAGCCCATGGGCCTGACCAAACCCCTCCAGGGCCGAGCCCTGCGCATCATCCAAACCCTCATCGCTGCCATCACAGCCCAGGGCCACAAGGCATCGCTCGGAACCACACAAGGCGCGCCCCCGTCCCATCGGCGCCGCAAAGCACCACCGCACTTCTCCATCACCGCCCAAGGCGAAAGTGTCGGATTCCTCGTCCTCCAAGAACAGGAACGCAGCGAACACGTCCCCACAGACAGGGAACTCGCCGACGCCGAGAAGCACTCATGGATGCGTATCCCCCGCTTCGACTACACCCCCTCCAGCCGCCTACGCTTCATACTCCGCGGCGGCAGCCCGCACCGTGCAAGCGAATGGGCAGATCTCCCCGACCGGCCTCTGGAAGAACAACTCGCCGAGATCGTGCAGGAGGTCGGGCTCCGCGGCGAGGCCGCAGAACGCAAACGCCTTGCAGACCAGCAAGCCAGAGAGGTACAGCAAAAGCGCTGGGAAGCCGCCATGCAGGAAGCCCACGCCGCCTACGCCCACGCCTACCGCGCCAAACACCTCGGAGAACAGGCAGACACCTGGTACCAGGCCAGCCGCCTGACTGAATACGTCGCAGCAGTAGGCGTCCATGCCACATCACTTCCGCCCGGGCAGGAGCGGACCGAGGTCGAGGCGTGGCTCGCGTTCGCGGACGCGCACCTCCAAAACCTCACCGAATCGGCCTCAGCGCCGAAACTACCCACGCCGCCGAAACCCAGCGGCGACGACCTCAAGCCCTTCCTCGGCCACTGGAACCCCTACGGACCCCGCTCCTACTGAGCCGGACCAAGGGAAATCACACCGCCACGAGCCGGACTCGATCGCCGCACAGCTTGGCCATGTCGTCAATATCGGAAGTCAGCATGACCACGGGGCGGTGCTGTCGCAGCGCGGCCTCGGCGATGGCCGCATCGATCGCGTGCTTGTGTCCGTGCAATCCGGCATTCATCAGCAGCTTCGAGGCAGCCCTTGCCTCCTCGTCGCCGACGGGAACGACCCGCAGCCCGGAAAGCACCCAGTTCAGGCGGGACTTGTTCGTACGGGCGTGGACGGCTTCGATGATGGCGAGTGCACTGATCACGACCTCCATGCCCCGCGAGCGCGCCTCAGCGATCAGAGCCACCACCTGCTCGTCGTCGGCGAGCAGCTTCGAGAGCCCCTCGCTGTCGAGGACCAGCGTGCCCTCGTGAGTCAGCCTGCGGCGGGCCACTCGGCCTCCTCGGCGAACACCTCGTCGAAGACCTGTCGCGCCCGCTGACGAGCCGGCTCGGAGACCGGCCCCTTGCGGCTCTCGTAGTCCGCCAAGTACTCGTCCAGGACCTGCCCGCGCAGCTCACGCTCGACCGCCTCGGCGATGAACGCGGAGAACTCCCGCTTCCCCACCCGCGCCCGGATCGCCTCCGCGGTCCCCTCCGGCAGTGACAAGCTCACCCGCGTCGCCGGACCTTCCCCGATGCTGTACGTCGCCTCAGCCATACCCCGATTGTGTCAAACGAGTAGGAAAAGCGCCACGTCCGCACTACCTTCACACTCGGCCAGCGCCCCGGTCGCGCAAATTCCAGCACGGGCATCCCCATCCCATCCCAGCACGATCCCAGCACGGTAGGGATGAGCAGGGGTGATGACAGGTGACGAGGGGGCAGCCATCCCAGCACCATCCCAGCACGGGAAAAAATAAGGGCCCGACCCCGAAGGGTCGGCCCCTCTCTGGCCTGCATATTTGCCAGATCAGCGACGTGGTGTTACGTCACCCGCTACACGTTGAACCGAAACTCCACCACGTCCCCGTCCTGCATCACATAGTCCTTGCCCTCCATGCGGGCCTTGCCCTTGGCTCGGGCCTCGGCCACCGAGCCGGTCTCCACCAGGTCGGCGAAGGAGATGACCTCCGCCTTGATGAAGCCCTTCTGGAAGTCGGTGTGGATGACGCCGGCGGCCTCGGGGGCGGTGGCACCCTTCTTGATCGTCCAGGCGCGGGACTCCTTGGGGCCTGCCGTGAGGTAGGTCTGCAGGCCGAGGGTGTTGAAGCCGACACGGGCGAGGGTGGCGAGGCCGGGCTCCTCGGCGCCGACCGACTCCAGCAGCTCCATGGCGTCCTCCTCGTCCAGCTCGGCGAGGTCCGACTCCAGCTTGGCGTTGAGGAAGATCGCCTCGGCGGGGGCGACCAGGGCTCGCTGCTCGTTCTTGAAGTCCTCGTCGACCAGTTCGTCCTCGTCGACGTTGAAGACGTAGAGGAAGGGCTTGGTGGTGAGGAGGTGCAGGTCGTGGAGGAGTTCGTCGCGCTCGGTGCCCTGGAGGATGCCGTGCGAGAAGAGCGTGTCGCCCTTCTCCAGGATCTCCTTGGCCTCCTCGACAGCCTTCACCTTGGGGCCGATGTCCTTCTTGATGCGCGACTCCCGCTGGAGGCGGGGAAGGACCTTCTCGACGGTCTGGAGGTCGGCGAGGATCAGCTCGGTGTTGATCGTCTCGATGTCGTCCTTCGGCGAGACCTTGCCGTCGACGTGCACGACGTTCTCGTCCTTGAAGGCGCGGATGACCTGGCAGATCGCGTCGGACTCGCGGATGTTGGCCAGGAACTTGTTGCCCAGGCCCTCGCCCTCGGACGCACCGCGCACGATGCCCGCGATGTCGACGAAGTCGACGGTCGCGGGGAGGATCCGCTGCGAGCCGAAGATCTCGGCGAGCTTGGTGAGCCGGGCGTCGGGGACGCCCACGACGCCCACGTTCGGCTCGATCGTGGCGAACGGGTAGTTGGCCGCCAGCACGTCGTTCTTGGTCAGGGCGTTGAACAGGGTCGACTTGCCGACATTCGGCAGACCGACGATTCCGATCGTGAGCGACACGTTGCGACTTCCCGTAGTGAGAGGGCCAGAGGGCCAGAGGACCGGCCGATCCACCAGTTTACGGCGTGCCCGCGCCCGCCCCGGCGGACCTGTCGAACGCATGGCCACGGTCGCCCCTCCGGCGTGTCCCGCGCCCGATTCGGCACATAAACCGACCTAAGTTGGACGGGTGGAGCAACACAGGACGCGACGCGGCACCGTGCCCCTGCCGCCGCAGACCGGCCGCGGCGGAGCCGGTGACGCCCGCCCCGGGAACCGTTCGGTGCGCGCCGGCCGGGCGGAGCCGCCACGCCGTCCCGGTCCCCGGCTCCCGAAACCGGCCCGCTCCCCCGCGTCCGCCCCGCCGCCGGCGGCGGTGGGCCGGCGCATGCCCAATCCCCGGCTCACCGGTCTCGGCACGGGACTGTTCTGCGTACTGGTGATGGCGACGCTCGGCTGGCTCGAACGACTGCTGCTGGGCGTCTCCCCCACGGCACAGACGGTGTACGGCGTGCTGTTCCTGCCGGTGTGCGTGCTGTGCGGGCTGTGGGTGCGCCGGGCTGACCTGGCCGCCGCGCCCGTCGTGGTGCCGATCGCCTTCGCCGTGGGCGTCCTGCCGCTGGCGAAGGACGGCGACGGGCCCGGCGCCCGGCTGATGGCGCTGGCCACCGCCCTGGCCACCCAGGTGGGCTGGCTGTACGGCGGGACGCTGCTGGCCGCGCTGACCGTGCTGGTGCGCCGGGTGGTCCTGGTGGCCCGGCGCCGCCGGGCCACCGCCCGCCGATGACGCCGGGCCCGGCAGGACCGCTACCGGCTCTCCTTCGCCGCCCGCATGGCCGCGCCCACGATCCCCGCGTTGTTCTGCAGCTGCGCCGGGACGATCTCGGCCTGGATGCCGTCGATGAAGTGCAGGAACTTCTCGGACTTGCGGCTGACACCGCCGCCGATGACGAACAGTTCGGGCGAGAAGAGCATCTCGACATGGGCGAGGTACTTCTGGACGCGGCGCGCCCAGTGCTCCCACGTCAGGTCGCCGTCCTCCCTGGCCTTGCTGGAGGCGCGGGTCTCCGCGTCGTGGCCGTGCAGTTCCAGGTGGCCCAGCTCGGTGTTGGGGACGAGGACGCCGTCCACGAAGACGGCGCTGCCGATGCCGGTCCCGAAGGTGAGGAGGATGACGGTGCCCCGCCGGTCACGGCCGGCGCCGAAGGCGACCTCGGCGACACCCGCCGCGTCGGCGTCGTTGACCACGGTGACCGGCAGCCCGCCCAGCCGCTCGCTGAACAGGGCCCGCGCGTCCGTGTCGATCCAGTCCTTGTCGACGTTGGCCGCGGTACGGATCGTGGAGCCGCCGGTGACGACGCCCGGGAAGGTCAGGCCGACCGGGCCCGTCCAGCCGAAGTTCTCGACCACCTGCCGCACGCTGTCGGCCACGCCGTCGGGCGTCGCCGGTTGCGGGGTGAGCACCTTGAAGCGCTCCTGGGCCAGGTCGCCCCTGTCCAGGTCCACAGGGGCGCCCTTGATCCCGGATCCACCGATGTCCACGCCGAAGATCTGCATGGCTCCACGTTACGACGGCGGACGGACCGTCACTCGGCCGAGGTCTGCGCCGGGCCGCTCCCGCCACGCCCGGCCACCAGCGCGGCGGCCTCCTCGCGCAGGTCGCGGCGGAGCTCCTTGGGCAGCGAGAAGATGATGTGCTCCTCGGCCGCCTTCACCAGCTCCACATCGCCGTAGCCGCGCTCGGTGAGCCAGCCGAGGACCTCTTCGACGAGGATCTCGGGGACGGAGGCGCCGGAGGTGACGCCCACCGTCGTCACGCCCTCCAGCCACGCCTCGTCGATCTCGCTCGCGAAGTCCACGAGGTACGCCTCGCGGGCGCCGGCGAGCTTGGCGACCTCGACGAGGCGCTTGGAGTTCGAGGAGTTGCGGGAGCCGACGACGATCACCAGTTCCGCCTCGGCGCCCATCTGCTTCACCGCGAGCTGACGGTTCTGCGTGGCGTAGCAGATGTCGTCGCTGGGCGGGGAGATGAGCTGCGGGAACTTGTCCTTGAGGGCGTCGACGGTCTCCATCGTCTCGTCGACGGAGAGGGTGGTCTGGGACAGCCAGACGACCTTGGAGGGGTCGCGGACCTCGACCTTGGCGACGTCCGAGGGCCCGTCGACGAGCTGGATGTGGTCGGGGGCCTCGCCGGAGGTGCCGATGACCTCCTCGTGGCCCTCGTGGCCGATGAGGAGGATGTCGTAGTCCTCGTCGGCGAACCGGACGGCTTCCTTGTGGACCTTGGTGACGAGGGGGCAGGTCGCGTCGATGGTGGCGAGCCTGCCGCGCTCGGCCTCCTGGTGGACGACCGGGGCGACGCCGTGCGCCGAGAACATGACGATGTTGCCCGGCGGGACCTCCTCCGTCCGTTCGACGAAGATGGCGCCCTTCTTCTCCAGGGTCTGCACGACGTACTTGTTGTGGACGATCTCGTGGCGGACGTAGACAGGAGCGCCGTACTGCTCCAGGGCTTTCTCGACGGCGATCACGGCGCGGTCCACACCCGCGCAGTAGCCCCGGGGGGCGGCGAGCAGGACACGGCGGCCAGAGGAAGCAGTCATGCGTCCCATCGTAAGGCCGGGGACGGGGGCGCAGAGATCGCGCACGTACGTGGCACCGGGTTGGCCCCGGGTTGTCAGCGGGGGCCACTACGCTCGCGGCATGGCTGTCAACACGTCTGCTGAGGCTCCGCTGCCCGTCGGGGAGGTCTCGCGGCTCATCGGGGGGTGGATCGAGCGGCTCGGCGCGGTGTGGGTCGAGGGGCAGATCACCCAGTTGTCGCGGCGCCCGGGGGCGGGCGTCGTGTTCCTGACGCTGCGCGACCCGTCGCACGACATCTCCGTGGGCGTGACCTGCTTCCGGCAGGTCTTCGACACGGTCGCGGACGTCGTCGGGGAGGGCGCGCGCGTCGTCGTGCACGCCAAGCCGGAGTGGTACGCCCCGCGCGGGCAGCTGTCGCTGCGGGCCGTGGAGATACGGCCGGTGGGCGTCGGGGAGCTGCTGGCGCGGCTGGAGCAGCTGAAGAAGTCGCTCGCCGCTGAGGGGCTGTTCGCCGTCGAGCGCAAGCAGCCGCTGCCCTTCCTTCCGCAGCTCATCGGGCTGGTGTGCGGGCGGGCCTCCGCGGCGGAGCGGGACGTGCTGGAGAACGCCCGGCACCGCTGGCCCGCGGTCCGCTTCGAGGTGCGCAATGTCGCGGTGCAGGGCGTGCACGCCGTACCGCAGGTCGTCCAGGCGGTGAAGGAGCTGGACGCCAAGGCGGACGTGGACGTGATCATCGTGGCGCGCGGGGGCGGCAGCGTGGAGGATCTGCTGCCGTTCTCCGACGAGCAGCTGGTGCGGGCGGTCGCGGCCTGCCGTACGCCGCTCGTGTCGGCGATCGGGCACGAGCCCGACAACCCACTGCTGGACCATGTGGCCGACGTGCGGGCCTCCACGCCCACCGACGCGGCGAAGAGGGTCGTGCCGGACGTCGGCGAGGAGCTGGAGCGGGTGCGGATGCTGCGCGGCCGGGCTCGGCGGTGCGTGGAGGCGTTCGTGGAGCGCGAGGAGCGCGGGCTCGGTCACGCGCTCGGCCGGCCGGTGATACGGGATCCACACCGGATGATCGACGAGCGGGCGGACCAGGTCTCCTCGCTGGCCGACCGCGCCCGGCGCACGCTCGGGCATCTCCTCGACCGCGCCGACTCCGAGCTGTCGCACACCCACGCGCGCGTGGTCGGGCTGTCCCCGGCGGCGACGCTGAAGCGGGGGTACGCGGTGTTGCAGAAGGCCGACGGCCATGTGGTCCGCGATCCGGGCGAGGTGGCGGCCGACGAGGTGCTGCGCGCGCGGGTCGCCGCGGGTGAGTTCACGGTTCGAGCAGACGATCAGGGATTGGGTGCATGACGAGCAAGACGGACGAGGCGCTCGGGTACGAGCAGGCGCGCGACGAGCTGATCGAGGTCGTACGCCGCCTGGAGGCCGGGGGTACGACGCTGGAGGAGTCCCTCGCCCTGTGGGAGCGCGGGGAGGAGCTGGCGAAGGTCTGCCGACGCTGGCTGGAGGGTGCGCGGGCCCGGCTGGACGCGGCCCTCGCCGAGGAGGAGGGGCCCGCGGAGAAGGAGTAGCGGAGACGGGGGAGCGACAGGGCTGTGACGTGTGAGGCCGGTCACCGGCACTTCGGGTTTTGTTGAACGTTGAAGTTCTGTCCCGTAGTGTCGGACGCGTCAACCGGCCCGGCGTTCGGGTTCCGGACGCCCACCCGAGGAAGATCGCTCATGTCTCTCGCACTTGACCCCGCCGCCCAGGACCTCCTGTTCCGCGAAGCCCACACCGCGAACACCTTCACCGACGAGCCGGTGACCGAGGAGCAGGTCCAGGCGATCTACGACCTGGTCAAGTTCGGCCCGACCGCCTTCAACCAGACGCCGCTGCGCGTCACGCTGGTCCGCTCCCCCGAGGCCCGCGAGCGCCTCGTGCAGCACATGGCCGAGGGCAACCAGGCCAAGACGGCCTCCGCCCCGCTGGTCGCGATCCTCGCCGCGGACAACGAGTTCCACGAGGAGCTGCCGACCCTGCTCCCGTCGTTCCCGCAGGCCAAGGACCTCTTCTTCGCCGAGCGCCCGGCCCGTGAGAGCTCCGCCACGCTGAACGCCGCCCTCCAGGCCGCGTACTTCATCGTCGGCATCCGCGCCGCCGGTCTCGCCGCGGGCCCGATGACCGGCTTCGACGCCGAGGGCATCCGCAAGGAGTTCCTGGACGACGACCACACCCCGCTGATCGTCGTCAACATCGGCAAGCCGGGCGAGGGCGCCTCCTACCCGCGCTCCCCGCGCCTGGCGTACGAGCAGGTCGTCACCACCGTCTGAGACGCGACGCACGTGACATGACGAAGGCACCCGGCGGATCCGCCGGGTGCCTTCGTCATGCTCGGGAGGGCGCACGGGTGGCGCGGGTGGACGCGGGAGTGCCCGGAGCGTCCGGGGCGCTCGCCGACGCCTGCGCGTGCTCACGCCAGCTTCAGCGCGCCCGCCATCTCGGCCAGCTGGGCGAACGACGCCGTACCCGCGACGACCGTCGTGGCGCCGTCGGCGCCCTCCAGGACCAGGGCGTCATAGCGGCCGCCGGTGTACCGGGTCCAGGTGCGGCCGTCGATCTCCTCGGTCACCTTCGTCGCCCGGGCGCCCTGGCTCGCGTCGTCGATGAACCGCGCGCGCTTCTCGGTCGACTGCTCCACCGCCACGTACTCCCCGTCGGGGGAGTGGAAGCCGAGGTGCCAGGCGTCGAACTGAGCGCCGTCGAAGCGCACCGAGGTCGCCTTCCAGTCCGCGGACAGGCCCTCGGGCGCGGCCACCGGGTAGGAGGCCGCACGGCGCGCCGTGAGGAGTTCCACGCGGTAGTCGACCCGCTTCACATCGGGAGCGGCGCTGTCGTCGTGCGGGATGAAGAAGTACATCACCAGACCGGCGACCATGATCAGGCCCAGGGAGAGCACCATGTCCCGGACCGTCTGAGTCTTGCCTTTCGAACCTGCCACGCCCCCTATCGTCGCAGGTGCCGGGTGCGCTCATCCGTGGGGTCCCCTGCTCATTTTGTCGGACTGACGATAGAGTCGGGTCGAACCCTCATCCGGCCGTCGCCGTATCAGAAAGGTGCGCTCCGATGACCGAGAATCATCAACTGCCGTCCGAACTCGATGTCCCCTCCGAGGCCCCCGACCGCAACCTCGCTCTCGAACTGGTCCGGGTGACCGAAGCCGCGGCCATGGCCGCGGGCCGCTGGGTGGGACGCGGCGACAAGAACGGCGCCGACGGTGCCGCGGTGCGCGCCATGCGGACCCTCGTCTCCACCGTCTCGATGAACGGCGTCGTCGTCATCGGTGAGGGTGAGAAGGACGAGGCGCCGATGCTGTTCAACGGCGAGCGGGTCGGTGACGGGACCGGGCCCGAGGTCGACATCGCCGTCGACCCGATCGACGGCACCACGCTGACGGCAAAGGGCATGCCGAACGCGATCGCCGTCCTCGCGGCCACCGAGCGCGGCGCCATGTTCGACCCGTCCGCCGTGTTCTACATGGACAAACTGGTCACCGGCCCCGACGCCGCCGACTTCGTCGACATCGACGCCCCGGTGTCGGTGAACATCCGCCGGGTCGCCAAGGCCAAGCGGGCCACCCCGGAGGACGTCACCGTCGTCATCCTGGACCGGCCGCGGCACGCGGGGATCATCGACGAGATCCGCCAGACCGGCGCCCGCATCAAGCTCATCACCGACGGCGATGTCGCCGGGTCCATCCTCGCGCTGCGCGAGGGCACCGGCGTCGACCTTCTCCTCGGCGTCGGCGGCACCCCGGAGGGCATCATCTCGGCCTGCGCCGTGAAGTGCCTCGGTGGCACCATCCAGGGCAAGCTGTGGCCCAAGGACGACGAGGAGCGGCAGCGGGCGATCGACGCCGGGCACGACCTCGACCGTGTACTCACCACCGAGGACCTGGTGACCGGGGAGAACGTGTTCTTCGTAGCCACCGGCATCACGGACGGGGAGCTGCTGCGGGGGGTGCGGTACCGGTCCGAGACCGCGGTCACCGACTCCATCGTGATGCGGTCGAAGTCCGGGACGGTGCGCAGGATCGACTCCGAGCACCGGCTCAGCAAGCTGCGGGCGTACAGCGCGATCGACTTCGACCGGGCGAAGTAGCCGCGCCCAGCGGGGCGCCGCGGTCCCGCGGCGGAAAAGGGCGCCCCCGGTGCGGTGGGGGCGCCCTTTCGCATGGGCGTGGGTGTGTCCGCGGGGTCTAGCCTGCTGCCGCTATGCGGTCCGCCGGCCTGGTCGCCTTCTTCAGTTCCACGTCACGGCGGCGACGGCGGGCCAGGACCACCCGGCGTTCCGCGGCGGTGAGGCCGCCCCAGACGCCGTAGGGCTCCGGCTGGAGCAGGGCGTGTTCCCGGCACTCCACCATGACCGGACAGCCGCCGCAGACCCGCTTGGCCGCCTCCTCGCGGGAGAGCCGGGCCGCGGTGGGCTCCTTCGAGGGGGCGAAGAACAGGCCTGCCTCGTCACGCCGGCACACCGCTTCGGTGTGCCAGGGCGCGTCTTGGTCCCTGTCTCGCGCTGGCACCCGCTGGGCCGGTACGGCAGCGACCTGGGACGAATGCGGCGATTGCAGCACGGTCTACTCCTGACGACGGCTTCGCGAGCGAGAGACGATGCAGCAAGGCCTACCCGCTGTGCGCGCGCCTATGCACTGAGTCCCCAACCGCGGGATCCGACCGCCGGATTCGCGAGCGTCAACGGTCCAGGTGCTTGCGCATACTCCGGTCGACCTTGCGGTGGACCCGGTCGAGGATGTCCGCGACGAGCTTGCCACGCTTGGGGCGGGCCTCGATGTTGCCGAGGACGGACCAGCCGTCGACGTAGATGACGGGGGCGTCGGGGTCGGAGGAATCGAGCGTGTCCACCTCGAAGTTGCCGAGGACGCCGCCGCCGGTGCCGCGCAGCGACACGTTCTCCGGGACGCGGATCTCGACGTTGCCGAAAACCGAGAACGCCTTGATGACGACCTGCTGGTACTCGAAGAGCGCCTCGCTCAGGTCGATCTCCACACTGCCGAAGACCGCGTACGCGTGGATACGGCGGCCCGCGCGCCAGCGGCCCTTGCGGACGGAGGCGCTGAAGATCGCTATCAGGTTGTCGTCCGGGTCGGCCGGGATCGCGCCGGCCGTCGGGCGGTTCGGGGCCGGCATGCGCGGCGAGGCGTGCCTGTGGTGCGCGGCGGGCAGGTCCCGGATGAACGCGTCCAGCTCGCCGACCGTCTTCGCGGCCAGCACGCCCTCGACGCGCTCGGCATGCTCCTCGGCGGTGAGCCGACCCTCGGCGAGAGCCTCGCGCAGGATGTCGGCGATGCGGTCACGGTCGGCGTCCGAGGCGCGCAACTCGCTCACCGCGGCAGGCGGTTCGGTCTGCTTCTGAAGGTCCACGGCAGCAGCGTACCGAAACACGATAGATCGCGATAGCCCCTCGTTCGGGTGCCGAACGGTACCGATCGGGGCCGAACTGAGCCTTACCTCACAAGCTCGCTGTCAGCTGCACGTTCTACGCTGGTGGACGCTTGCCAACGGAGGCCGGCCGCGTTGTCTGTCGAGTGAGGAATGGGCGAGATGCCTGAGTTCGCGTACACCGATCTGCTCCCCATGGGAGAGGACACCACCCCCTACCGGCTGGTGACCTCAGAGGGTGTCTCCACCTTCGAGGCCGACGGGCGGACCTTCCTCAAGGTGGAGCCGGAGGCGCTGCGCAAGCTCGCCGAGGAGGCCATCCACGACATCCAGCACTACCTGCGCCCGGCCCACCTCGCGCAGCTGCGCCGGATCATCGACGACCCCGAGGCGTCCGGCAACGACAAGTTCGTCGCCCTGGACCTGCTGAAGAACGCGAACATCGCGGCCGCCGGCGTGCTCCCCATGTGCCAGGACACCGGCACCGCCATCGTCATGGGCAAGCGCGGGCAGAACGTGCTGACCGACGGCGGCGACGAGTCGGCCCTCTCACGCGGCATCTACGACGCGTACCTCAACCTGAACCTGCGGTACTCGCAGATGGCTCCCCTCACCATGTGGGAGGAGAAGAACACCGGCTCCAACCTGCCGGCCCAGATCGAGCTGTACGCGGCAGACGGCGGCGCCTACAAGTTCCTCTTCATGGCGAAGGGCGGCGGCAGCGCCAACAAGTCCTTCCTCTACCAGGAGACGAAGGCCGTCCTCAACGAGGCCTCCATGATGAAGTTCCTGGAGGAGAAGATCCGCTCCCTCGGTACGGCCGCCTGCCCGCCGTACCACCTCGCGATCGTCGTCGGCGGCACCTCCGCCGAGTACGCGCTCAAGACCGCCAAGTACGCCTCCGCGCACTACCTCGACGAGATCCCCGCCGAGGGCTCGCCGCTCGGGCACGGCTTCCGGGACAAGGAGCTGGAGGAGAAGGTCTTCGAGCTGACGCAGAGGATCGGGATCGGCGCGCAGTTCGGCGGCAAGTACTTCTGCCACGACGTGCGCGTCGTGCGGCTTCCGCGGCACGGGGCCTCGTGCCCGGTCGCGATCGCGGTCTCGTGCTCCGCCGACCGGCAGGCCGTCGCCAAGATCACCGCCGAGGGCGTCTTCCTGGAGCAGCTGGAGACCGACCCGGCGCGGTTCCTGCCGGAGACGACGGAGGAGCACCTCGAGTCCGACGGGGACGTCGTGCGCATCGACCTCAACCAGCCGATGGACGACATCCTCGCCGAGCTCACCAAGTACCCCGTGAAGACCCGGCTGTCCCTGTCCGGGCCGCTCGTCGTGGCGCGCGACATCGCGCACGCCAAGATCAAGGAGCGGCTGGACGCGGGCGAGGAGATGCCGCAGTACCTCAAGGACCACCCGGTGTACTACGCCGGGCCGGCGAAGACGCCCGAGGGGTACGCGTCCGGGTCCTTCGGCCCGACGACCGCCGGCCGCATGGACTCCTACGTCGAGCAGTTCCAGGCGGCGGGCGGCTCCAAGGTGATGCTGGCGAAGGGCAACCGGTCGGCGCAGGTCACCAAGGCGTGCGACGCGCACGGCGGCTTCTACCTGGGCTCGATCGGCGGGCCGGCGGCCCGGCTCGCGCAGGACTGCATCAAGAAGGTCGAGGTCGTCGAGTACGAGGAGCTCGGCATGGAGGCCGTCTGGAAGATCGAGGTCGAGGACTTCCCGGCGTTCATCGTCGTGGACGACAAGGGCAACGACTTCTTCCAGGATCCGGCGCCCGCGCCGACGTTCACGTCGATCCCGGTACGGGGGCCGGGCCTGGCGTAGGGCGTTCTTCGCCCCCGCCGCCCCTTCCCGTCCCGAACCTGGGGGCTGCGCCCCCGGACTTCCCCCTTTCGGCCTGAACGGCCTCGTCCTCGTACGCCGGACGGGCTCGGCCGGACGGGCTCGATCGGCCCAGCCTCCGGAACAAGGGGAGCCGCCCGGACGCTGTACCGGTCATGACCGAATACCGCATCGAGCATGACTCCATGGGCGAGGTCCGCGTACCGGCGGATGCCAAGTGGCGGGCGCAGACGCAGCGGGCCGTGGAGAACTTCCCCGTGTCCGGGCAGCGCATCGAGCGCGCGCACATCGAGGCTCTGGCCCGGATCAAGGGTGCCGCCGCGAAGGTGAACGCCGAGCTGGGCGTGCTCGACAAGGAGATCGCCGGGGCGATCCAGGAGGCGGCCGCCGAGGTGGCCGGGGGGAAGTGGGACGAGCAGTTCCCGGTGGACGTGTTCCAGACGGGCTCCGGGACCTCGTCCAACATGAACACCAACGAGGTCGTGGCGACGCTGGCGACCGAGCGGCTCGGCCGGGACGTCCATCCCAACGACCATGTGAACGCCTCGCAGTCGTCCAACGACGTCTTCCCCTCGTCGATCCACATCGCCGCCACCGCCGCCGTCACCCACGACCTGATCCCCGCCCTGGAACACCTGGCCGCCGCCCTGGAGCGCAAGGCTGCGGAGTTCGCCGATGTGGTGAAGTCGGGGCGCACCCACCTCATGGACGCCACGCCCGTGACTTTGGGTCAGGAGTTCGGGGGGTACGCCGCGCAGGTGCGGTACGGCGTCGAGCGGCTGACGGCGTCACTCCCCCGGCTGGCCGAACTGCCGCTCGGCGGCACGGCCGTGGGCACGGGCATCAACACGCCGCCGGGCTTCTCCGCGGCCGTCATCGAGGAGGTCGCCCGGGTCACCGGACTGCCGCTGACGGAGGCGCGCGACCACTTCGAGGCGCAGGGCGCGCGTGACGGCATCGTGGAGACCAGCGGCCAGCTGCGGACGATCGCCGTAGGGCTGACGAAGGTCGCCAACGATCTGCGGTGGATGGCGTCCGGGCCCAGGACCGGACTCGCGGAGATCTCGCTGCCCGATCTGCAGCCGGGGTCCTCGATCATGCCGGGCAAGGTCAACCCGGTGATCCCGGAGGCGGTGCTGATGGTCGCCGCGCAGGTCGTCGGCAACGACGCGACCGTGGCGACGGCGGGCGCGGCCGGCAACTTCGAGCTGAACGTGATGCTGCCGGTCATCGCCAAGAACGTGCTGGAGTCGATCCGGCTGCTCGCCAACGTGTCGCGGCTGCTCGCCGACCGGACCGTGGACGGGATCGTCGCCGACCGCGAACGGGCCCGCGAGTACGCCGAGTCGTCGCCGTCCGTCGTCACCCCGCTGAACAAGTACATCGGGTACGAGGAGGCCGCGAAGGTCGCCAAGAAGGCGCTGGCGGATCGCAGGACGATCCGCGAGACGGTCCTCGACGGCGGCTACGTGGAGCGCGGTGACCTCACGCTGCAACAGCTCGACGAGGCGCTCGATGTCCTGCGGATGACGCACCCGTAACCTTTCGCGCCCCGGCGTGAGAACCGTGACGCGCGCCGCAGCGTCGTATGCCCATGGCACCTAATATCTCTGCATGGCAGACGGTGGAGCGGTGAGGCGCGTGGGAACGGGCGGGGCGGCGGGTTTCTGGCGGCCCGGGGACCAGATCCTGTGGCGGTACCGGGAGAACGGCGGGGCGGGCATCCACATCGCCCGCCCCGTCACCGTCGTCCGTGACGACGAGGAGCTGCTGGCCGTGTGGCTGGCCTCCGGCACCCAGTGCGTCAGGCCCGTGCTCGCCGACGGCACTCCCCCGCACCAGGAACCCCTGCGCACGCGCTACACCAAGCCGCGCACGGTGGTGCCGGGCCACTGGTTCGGCACCGGGGTGCTGAAGCTGGCCAGGCCCGGCGAGCCCTGGTCGGTGTGGCTGTTCTGGGAGCCGGGCTGGCAGTTCAAGAACTGGTACGTCAACTTCGAGGAGCCGCTCTCCCGTTGGGACGGCGGTGTCGACTCCGAGGACCACTTCCTCGACCTGTGTGTATATCCCGACCGCTCCTGGGGCTGGCGCGACGAGGACGAGTTCGCGCAGGCTCAGCAGGACGGTCTGATGGACGTGTCGGTGGCCGAGCGGGTCCGGGAGGCCGGCCGGTCGGCGGTGGAGGTGGTCCGTGCCTGGGGAGCCCCGTTCGCCGACGGTTGGGAGAACTGGCGCCCGGATCCGTCCTGGGCCGTACCGTTGCTGCCGGAGGACTGGGACCGCATGCCCGCGCACCTGTCCACATGAGACCCTTGCTGCGCCCCCGGGCGGCAAACGTAGGATCAACCTCCGCAAGGGCGCTTCAACCGCAACTCCGGGAGCGGGCGCCGGGTCTGACCTAACGTCACCGAGGGGCGGCAGGACGTGAGCGAGGGGTACGAGGGCAGTACCGGCAAGGGACGCGGCAGGTCCACCGGTTGCACAGGAACAGCCTCTGACCACGCGGGAATTCCGTTCCAGGGACATGTATTCCGGGTATCGGATTCTCTGCGGGACCGACTGCACGCGCGGCGCGCAGCCCCGGACGGACGGATTCGACACGCGTGACGGAGCAGCCCACCTCCTACGAACGCCCTCAGGGCGTGGACCCCACGGACGCCCGCGGGGCGCTCCTGCGTACCCAGGGGCCCGCGCCGGGCGCCACCGCCTTACCGCCCGCCGCCGCCCAGGCCCGTACCGACGGCACGCCGGGCACCACCACGCCGGGCGGCCCGGCGCCCCGCCCTCAGGGGAAGGATCCGGCCGTTTCCGACGCCGAGCACTCACAGCCCGCGGCGGCCGCAGAGCCGGACGCCCACCGGCCGCGTCCCGCGCCCGAGACCATACCGCCGCAGCCGGGCGCGGAGACGCGCGCGGAGCGGCCCAAGGACACCCGGGACCGGCGAACCGGGCAGGTGCCCGCGGCCGGCCGGCAGCCCACGCCCATGCGGCGGGACGGCGACCGGCTGCGTTTCGTGGGTGCGGCGACCCGGCGGATCGCCCGCGGCCTGGACCTGGACGAGATCGTGATGGGGCTGTGCCGGGCCACCGTGCCGACCTTCTCCGACGCGATCCTGGTCTATCTGCGCGACCCGCTGCCCGTCGGGGACGAGCGGCCGGCCGCCGACCGGGTCGTCCTGCGGCTGCGGCGCACCGACCGGATCCCCGAGGAGCGTGAGCCGGAGCCCGGGTTCGCGCAGCTCGGCATGCCGCCCCCGGAGGCGCCGGAGCTGCTGGAGCTGTCGGCGGCGATCGCGGAACTGTGCGAGGTACGGCCGGGCGGGGCGCTCGCGGAGGTCCTGCGCGGGGTGCGTCCGGTGTTCGCGGACACCCCGGCGGCGGCCGCCGCGCTGCCCGAACTCCTCGGCGCGGAGAGCCGGCTGGACATCCCGGGCGGCCGGCGGGCGATCCTCGCCCCGCTGCGCGGCCGGCGCCGGGTGATCGGCGCGGCGGTGTTCATTCGTCGCCCCGAACGCATCCCGTTCGAGGCGGACGACCTGCTGGTGGCCGCGCAGCTCGCCACGCACAGCGCCCTGGGCATCGACAAGGCGGTGCTGTACGACCGTGAGGCGTACATCGCCGACGAGCTCCAGCGCACGATGCTGCCGGAGACCCTGCCGCGCCCCACGGGCGTGCGGCTGGCCTCCCGCTATCTGCCCGCCGCGGAGACGGCGCGGGTCGGCGGCGACTGGTACGACGCGATCCCGCTGCCGGGCAGTCGCGTCGCGCTGGTGGTCGGCGACGTCATGGGCCACTCCATGACCAGCGCGGCCATCATGGGCCAGCTCCGCACGACGGCCCAGACACTGGCCGGGCTCGACCTGCCCCCGCAGGAGGTCCTGCATCACCTCGACGAGCAGGCGCAGCGCCTGGGCACCGACCGCATGGCGACCTGCCTCTACGCCGTCTACGACCCGGTGTCGCACCGCATCACCATTGCCAACGCGGGCCATCCGCCGCCCATCCTGCTGCACCTGGGCGGCCGGGCCGAGGTGCTGCGGGTGCCGCCGGGCGCGCCGATCGGGGTCGGCGGCGTCGATTTCGAGGCCGTGGAGCTGGACGCGCCCGCGGGTGCCACCCTGCTGCTGTACACGGACGGTCTGGTGGAGTCCCGGCTGCGGGACGTGGCGACCGGCATAGAGCAGTTGCGCGAGAAGCTCGCCGCGACCGCGCAGCTGACCGGGCCGGATCATCCGCCGCCGCTGGAGGCGCTGTGCGACGAGGTGCTCGACATGCTCGGTCCGGGCGACCGGGACGACGACATCGCGCTGCTCGCCGCCCGTTTCGACGGGATCGCGCCCAGTGATGTCGCGTACTGGTTCCTGGAGCCGGAGGACGCGGCTCCCGGGCGGGCCCGGCGGCTGGCCCGGCGGGCGCTGGCCCGTTGGGGCATGGAGGACATGACGGACTCCGTGGAGTTGCTGGTGAGCGAGGTGGTCACCAACGCGGTCCGGTACGCCACGCGGCCGGTGTCGCTGCGGCTGCTGCGCACCGATGTGCTGCGCTGCGAGGTCGGCGACGACGTGCCGCAGCTGCCGCGGCTGCGGCAGGCCCGCGCCACGGACGAGGGCGGGCGCGGCCTGTACCTGGTGAACCGGCTGGCCCGGCGGTGGGGGGCGACCCGGCTGAGCACCGGCAAGGTGGTCTGGTTCGAGCTGAACCGGGGCTCGTAGGACGCGTCAGCGGCGCAGGACGACGCAGAGGGGGCGCCCGGCATGTGCCGGGCGCCCCCTGAAGCGTCTCGCCCCTACTGGCCGAGCTGCGGATCCAGTGGATTCTCGGGTGGTTCCGTCGTCGGTTCCCCGGTGGTCGGCTCGCCCGTCGTCGGCTCGCCCGTCGTCGGCTCCTGCGAGGGCTCCTCGGTGGTCGGCTCCTGCGACGGCGTCTGCGTCTTCGGCGGCTTCGTCGACGGGGTCGCCGTGCTCGGCTCCTCCGACGGCTCCTCCGAGGCCGACGGCGAGGGGCTCGCCGTGATGGTCGGCTGGACGGCCGCGCCCTGGTCCGTCTCCAGTTCGAACTTGCTGACCTTGGAGGCGACACCGAAGGTGTACTCCGCCCAGATCCGCGCCGGGAAGCCACCACCGGCGATACGGCCCTTGCCGGGCACCGTGCCGGTCGCGCCGGTCAGGGTGACCTGGGGGTGCGGCGGCTTGGCGGACTCGCCGAACAGGCCGACCGCGGTGACCAGGTCGGGCGTGTAGGCGGTGAACCAGGCCGACTTGTTGTCGTCGGAGGTGCCCGTCTTGCCCGCGACCTTCTGACCGTTGCGCCGGGGGTTCTCGAGTACGGACTTTCGCGCCGTACCGTCGTCCACCACGCCGGTGAGCACCGAGGTGACCGTGTCGGCGGCCTCGCGGCTGATGACCTCGTCGCCGATCGGGTCGGCCGGCGTCACCGCGTGGGCGCTGTTCTCCGCCGACTTGATGAGCGTCGGGGTGACCTGCCGGCCGTGGTTGTCGAGGGTCGCGTAGACACCGGCCATCTGGAGCGGGCTGGCGCCCATGGTGCCGAGGGTCTGCGCCGGTACGGCCTTCAGGTCCGCGGTGTCCATGCCGAGGTCGCCCGCGGTCTTGAGGACCTTGTCCATGCCGACGTCGACGCCCATCTGTGCGAAGACGGAGTTGATGGACTTGTTCATCGCCGTCTGGACGGTGACGTCGCCGTAGTCGACGTCGTCCTCGTTCTCCGGGGCGAAGCCGATGTCGCTGCCGACGACCGGGCGCTTGCTGGTGCCGTCGTAGATCGTGTTCGCGCCGATCTTCTCGTCGTCCTGCGTCACCGCCCCCTGGTCCAGGGCCGCCGCCAGGATCACCGGCTTGAAGGTGGAGGCGGGCTGGTAGTCGGTACGGGTGGCGTTGTTGGTGTAGTGCTCGACGTAGTTCACGCCGCCGTACATCGCCACGACCGCGCCCGTCTTCGGGTTCACCGACACGGCACCGGCCTGGACGTCACCGTCGACCGGGCGCTTCTTCTTGTCCAGCTTGCTGGTCAGCTGCTCCTTGACGGACGCCTCCAGCGCCTTCTGCTTCTTCTTCTCGATGTTGAGGGTGATGTTCCAGCCGCCGGCGCCGACCATCGCCTCGGCCTCCGTCCTGTTGTCGGCGACGCCCTGGGCGACGAGCTGCTTCTCCAGCTCGGCGTTGGCCGCATTGACCAGGTACCCGACCTGGCCCTCCTGTCCCGGAGCCGCCTTGGGCTCCTTGGGGACGGGGAAGGTCATCGCGTCGCGTTCGGTCTTGTCGAGCCAGTCCTTCTCGACCATGTTGTCCAGGACGTAGTTCCAGCGCTGCTGGACCAGCTTCCTGCCGGTTTCGCTGGCGGCGGCCCAGTCGTACTGGCTGGGGGCCTGGAGCAGCGCGGCGAGGTAGGCGCCCTGCGCGACGCTGAGCTTGTCGGCGTCGACTCGGTAGTAGGCCTGGGCGGCGGCCTGGATGCCGTAGGCGCCGCGGCCGTAGTAGCTGGAGTTGATGTAGCCGGCCAGGATGTAGTCCTTGGACTTCTCCCGGTCCAGCTTCAGGGAGATGACCAGCTCCTTGAGCTTGCGGGTGACCGTCTGTTCCTGGGTCAGGTAGTAGTTCTTGACGTACTGCTGGGTGATCGTCGAACCGCCCTGCGCGCCCTTGCCCATGAGCGTGTTGAGCACACCGCGTGTGGTGCCCTTCAGGTCGACGCCGGCGTCCTGGTAGAAGGACTTGTTCTCGGCGGCGACGAAGGTGTGCTGCACGGCCTTGTTGATTTCCGCGAGGTCGACGTTCTCCCGGTTGAGCTTGCCGTCGCGGGTCAGCATCGAGCCGTCGCTGTACTTGTAGACGTTGCTCTGGAGCTGGGCGTTCGCGTTCGCCGTGTCCGGGATCGGCGTCGTCATGTACAGGATGATGAAGGCGCCGATGACGAGCACGATGAAGCCCAGGAACGTGCCGAGCATCTTCTTCCAGGTGAACAGGCGCCGTATTCGGCCCTTCTCACCCTTGGCGCCCTTGCCGCCCTTCGGCGCTCCGCGGCGGGCCGCCGCGCGCCCGCCGACGGCGGCGGGCGGCGTGCCCTCCGCCGACGACACCGACTCGGTGCGCGACTCGGGAGCCGCCGCCTGCGACGAGCGGTTCCCGGGCGCCGCGCGACGGCCACCACGCTGTCGCGCTCGTCTCTCTTCCGCTCGTCCCATGAGTCCGCTCGCTCCGCTTCCTACTCGGTAGTCACACCTGTGCCCTGAGGCAGGTCAGCTCAGCAAGCTAACACCGCTCTCTGTGACAAAGGGGGCTCGATCCGGTCCCGCGAGGGCGTGAGAATCAGCACCCCTCGCCCTGGAACCGGTGCACCGCTCCAAGTGAACCGACGTACGAGAGGGGTCAAGGGTTGCCATCCCACGGTAAAGTGATATCACTTAGATAGATCCGAGCTAGACCCGCAGACACCAGCCGGATCGCAGACCCACGCCGGACCGAAGCGAAGCTGCGAGCGCGCCGACCGGCTCACTCGCTCGCAAGAAACGGGGACCCATGTCCACGCACGACCCCATCTCCACGCACGACCCGTCGGCCACCGTCGACACACCCGAGATGCCCGCCCCGCAGGTCCGCGAGTTCCCGGCCCGCAGCGTGGGCGGCGGCCTCGCGCTGCTGTCCGGCCTGGTCGGGCTGCTGGCCGGCGCCGGAATGATCGCCGCCGCCACGACCGTGACCTCGTCCGGCGGCAAGGCCGCGCTGATCACCGGCGGCGTCCTCGTCGCGCTCGCCGCGTTCCTCGCGATGTGCGGGCTGAACACGGTGGCGCCGGGCGAGGCCCGCGTGGTGCAGCTGTTCGGGCGCTACCGGGGCACGATCCGCGAGGACGGACTGCGCTGGGTGAACCCCTTCACCTCCCGCGAGAAGATCTCCACCCGCGTCCGCAACCACGAGACCGCCGTCCTCAAGGTCAACGACGCCTACGGCAACCCCATCGAACTGGCCGCGGTCGTCGTCTGGAAGGTGCAGGACACCGCGCAGGCCTCCTTCGAGGTGGACGACTTCCTGGAGTTCGTGGCCACCCAGACCGAGGCCGCCGTCCGCCACATAGCCATCGAGTACCCCTATGACGCCCACGAGGAGGACGGCCTTTCGCTGCGCGGCAACGCCGAGGAGATCACCGAGAAGCTCGCCGTCGAGCTGCACGCGCGCGTGGCGGCCGCCGGTGTGCGGATCATCGAGTCCCGCTTCACGCATCTCGCCTACGCTCCGGAGATCGCCTCCGCGATGCTCCAGCGGCAGCAGGCGGGCGCGGTGGTCGCGGCGCGGCGCGAGATCGTGGACGGCGCGGTCGGCATGGTCGAGGCGGCACTCAGCCGGATCGCCGAGCAGGGCATCGTGGAACTGGACGAGGAACGGAAGGCGGCGATGGTGTCCAACCTGATGGTCGTGCTGTGCGGGGACCGGGCACCGCAGCCGGTACTGAACACGGGGACGCTCTACCAGTGACCTCACCCGAAGAGGGGGAGGCCCCTCGGCGCCGGCCGCAGCAGCGCAAGCAGGTGCTGCTGCGGCTCGATCCGCTGGTGTACGACGCGTTGGCACGGTGGGCGTCCGACGAGCTGCGGTCGGCGAACGCGCAGATCGAGTTCCTGCTGCGCAAGGCACTCCAGGACGCCGGGCGGCTGCCCGGTGACACCCAGCCCCTGCCCCGCCGGGGACGGCCCCCCGGCGGGGCAGGGGCTGGGTGTCACCGGGCAGCCGCCCGGCGTCCTGG
>NZ_JARGEF010000105.1:0-25321 GCF_033794725.1 Streptomyces sp. ID05-39B
CACCACGACCGAGGCCAGCCGCGGACCGCTCCCGGCGGAGCCGCACTCGGCCGGAGTCGGATCACACGCAAGCGGTCCGCGGCTGGCCTCGGTCGTGGTGTTCGTCAATGACCACGACGCGTCGGCGGACTTCTACCGGGAGCTGCTGAACATGGAGGTCACGGTCCGCACGGCCACGGCCGCGCTGCTCGTGGGCCGAGGAGGATTCCAGGTGTACGTCCGCGCCGTGGGCCCGCGCGCTCCCCACCCGGTGGGTCACGTCGGCGCGCAGTACGTGATCTGGACAGCGGACGGCCCCGAAGACTTCCAGCGGTGCGAACGCGTGCTGCGATCCCAGTCCGAGCGTGTCTACACCCGGCAAGGGGAGGGTTTCACCCTCATCGAAGGCCGGGATCCCAGCGGTTTGCCCGTGCTGGTGGCCTACCCGGGGCCGGACGAAGTCGCGCGACTCGAAATCATCTCCCGCTACTACGTGTGAGGGCGCAAGAGGCGAAGCACCCAGCTCAGCTAGGAGGCCCCTGCGTGGCACGCAAGAAGACGGTGCACGTCCGTCGCGTCTACGAGGCTCCGGAGCAGGCCGACGGCGCCAGAGTGCTGGTCGACCGCATCTGGCCCCGGGGGATGACGAAGGAGAAGGCCCGTCTCGACGAGTGGTGCAAGCAGGTCGCACCGTCCACGGAGCTGCGCAAGTGGTACAGCCACGACCCGGAGCGTTTCACCGAGTTCAGCCGCCGCTACCGGGTGGAACTCGACGATCCCGAGCACGCGGAAGCGCTTGCCCATCTGCGCGGCCTCGCCGAGGAGCGGACGGTGACGCTCCTGACCGCGACCAAGCGGCCCGAGATCAGTGAAGCCGAGGTCCTGGCCGAACTCCTCCGAGGCTGACGACCGGGCACAGCGTGCCGGGGGTCGACTTGACCGTTTGCTCACCAGCGCCACCCCGGGCCCTTGACGGACAACCTGCTCGAAGCACGGCCGGCCCTCTGGTGAGCCGGGACGCTGTTCCGTAGCCCCGGCGTCAACCCGCCGGGTCGGATGCGCCGAGGAGGTCGGCGAGAGGCACGTCGGTGTCGGCGAGCTTCTTGGGGTCGACCACCCGTCCGGAGGTCACCAGAGTGCGGATCGGATCGGTGACATCCCAGACGTTGACGTTCATCCCGGCCAGCACCCGGCCCCCGGACAGCCAGAACGCGATGAATTCTCGAGTGTCGATACGGCCGCGGAAGACGACCTGGTCGTAGCCGCCGGGCTCGACGTAGCCGGTGTACTCCATGCCCAGGTCGTACTGGTCGGTGAAGAAGTAGGGCACGCGGTCGTAGGACACGTCCTGGCCGAGCATGGCCTTGGCGGCGGTCTGCGGCTGGTTCAGGGCGTTGGCCCAGTGCTCGACGCGGATGGGGGTGCCCAACAGCGGGTGGAAGGCGTTGGCGACGTCTCCGGCGGCATAGATGTCGTGGTGGGAGGAGCGCAGGTGGGCGTCGACGCGGACGCCGTTGCCGGTCTCCAGACCGGCCGCTTCGGCAAGCTGGGTGTTGGGGGTGATGCCGATGCCGACGATGACCGCGTCGGCCTCGATGCGGCTGCCGTCCGCCAGCAGGACGCCGTTGGCCCGGCCGTCGTCGCCAGTGATCTCGGCCACGCGGACGGCGCAGCGCAGGTCGACTCCGTGATCGGTCTGCAGGTCGGCGAAGATCTGGGCGGCCTCGCGACCCAGAAGCTTCAACAGGGGCAGCTCTCCCGCCTCCAGCATGGTGACCTCGACGCCGGCGGCGCGGGCGGCGGCTGCGGTCTCCAGGCCGATCCAGCCCGCTCCGATCACCGCGATCCGGGAGGCGGACGCGAGGGTTTCCTTGATCCGGTCGCTGTCGTCGAGCCGGCGCAGACAGAGCACACCGTCGAGGTCGGCTCCGGGCACCGGCAGGCGGCGCGGCGAGGAACCGGTCGTCAGCAGCAGTTTCGCGTAGCCGAGGGGGCTGCCGTCGGCGAGGGACACCTCGTGGGCGGCCGGGTCGATCGCCGTGACCGTGGTACGCAGACGCAGATCGACGTCGTGGTCGGCGTACCACTGGGGCGGATGAACGTAGACGGTTTCGCGCTCGTCCTTGCCCAGCAGGTAGCCCTTCGAGAGCGGGGGCCGCTCGTAGGGGCGCTCGCTCTCCTCTCCGAGCAGGACGACCGGGCCGCTGAAGCCCTCCTCCCGGAGGGTCTGCGCGGCTTTCGCGCCGCCCAGCCCGGCTCCGACGATCACAAATGCGGTGTGCGCGGTCATGTCCGCTCCTCTGCTGGGATCGGCGGCGGCGTCAGGCGGCGTCGCGCTCGGTGTTCAGCACGGTCTCCAGACCATCGAACAGTTCGGTCCCGGAAGCCGTGAACTTGGCGATGCCTTCCTCCTCCAGCACGCGCACCACGTCGCCGTAGGACACGCCGACGCCCTCCAGGTCGTCCAATATCCGCCGGGCTGCCGCGTAGGTGCCGTGGATGGTGTCGCCCTGGATGCGGCCGTGGTCGGCGACCGCGCGCAGGGTCTGCTCCGGCATCGTGTTGACCACACCGGGCGCCACCAGTTCGGTGACGTAGCGGGTGTCGTCGTAGGAGGGGTCCTTCACCCCGGTGGAGGCCCACAGCGGGCGCTGGGGGCGCATTCCGGCCGCGGCCAGCGCCTGCCACTCCTGGGAGTCGGCGGCCCGCTCGAAGCGCTGGTAGGCCAGGCGTGCGTTGGCGATCGCGGCCTGTCCGCGCAGGGCCCGTGCCTCGGGCGTGCCGATCTTGTCGAGTCGGCTGTCGACCTCGGTGTCCACCCGGCTGACGAAGAAGGAGGCGACAGAGGCGATGGATGCCAGATCGCGTCCGGCCGCGTGCGCCTGGGCCATGCCGTCCAGGAAGGCCCGAAGGACTTGGTCGTAGCGGTCCAGGGAGAAGATCAGGGTCACGTTGATGCTGATGCCCTCGGCGAGCGCCGAGCTGATCGCCTGCAGGCTCTTGTGGGTGGCGGGGATCTTCACGAACAGGTTCGGCCGGTCCACCAGCCACCACAGGGCACGCGCCTCGGCGATCGTCGCCGCGGTGTCGTGGGCGACGCGCGGGTCGACTTCGATGGAGACCCTTCCGTCCACCCCGCTGCTGGCCTCGTACGCCGGGCGCAGCTCGTCGCAGGCCCAGCGCACGTCGAATGCGGTCAGCAGCCGCACGGCCTCCTCCACCCGCACTCCGCGCCGGGTCAGATCGCCGATCTGCTCGTCGTAGCGGTCACCGGAACGGATCGCCTTGGCGAAGATCGTCGGGTTGCTGGTGATGCCGACCACCCGGTGACCGCGCACCAGGTCGGCGAGCCCGCCGCCGGCGAGCCGTTCCCGGCTCAGATCATCGAGCCAGACCGCCACGCCTTGGGCGGTCAGCCGGTCCAGGTTCTCACTCATGATCTTCTCCCTTGCGTCGCATCACGTGATGCCGTTCAGGGCGCGCTGTCCGGCTGCTGCAGCGGCATGGAGCCGGGCCCCTTCAGGCCGGTGCCCGCGGCCTGACCCGGCTCGCCGCGGCCGCCTTTCGCGGCGCGCAGTTCCACGCAGCAGCGTCCGGGGTGCGGCGCGAGGACGGCGACGATCCCCAACGCCCGCACTCCGGTGAGGAATCCGCCGAGGAAGGCGTGGTTGATCCCGCACACCAGCTCGGGGGAACGGGCGGCGAGGGGGTGGAAGGGGCAGTTGAGCAACAGCAGCTCGGTCGGTGCCTGGCGGTCGGGCTCGAAGCCGTGCTGCTCCAGCACGGCCTCAGCGAGGGTGATGGAGCGCTCCGGCCCGAGGCGGCCCGGACGGCTGCGGGCGCGCGTCGCGGTGCCGAGATCCTCACCGCGGCGGCGGGCCGCGCGCAGTGCGGCCATCTGCGTGTCCCCACGTGGCTCCGGGTCGAGGAGCGCGTCGAGGAGGATCTCCGCGAGCACGTCGGGCCGGCGCTCCGGGATGCTGATGCGGATGTCGGTGTCCGCCGGTTCGTAGACCTTGGGCTTGCGGCCGACCCTACGGATGCCGTCCGGGCTGTCGTAGCGGGAGCGCAACAGTCCGGCGGCGACGAGCTTGTCGAGATGGAAGGCTGCCAGCTTCGCCGAGACGCCGGCGTCCGCGGCGGCTTCCTCCCTCGTCACGGGCCGGTGGGTGCGCCGCGTGAAGCCGTACAGCCGGCGCCGCACCTCGTCCGCGAGGACGGTGACCGCTTCCAGGCCCGCAGCGGGCGGCGGAGACGAAGCCGGAGTCAGGTCAGAGTCCATACCTCCACAGTAACGCCAATCACGATGGGAGGAACTTGCTCCGCCCGCCCATAATCCCACTGTGCTGCGCAGAGAGAAGATAAAACTAATGCTGGTTGGCGAAATTGGCGGAAAAAATGCCGCCCCTCGGGAAGTCGATCGCCTCATCGACCCGAGCCGCAGGCCACCATCCAAGAGTCCGCACCCGAGCAGGCAGAGCAGGCACCCGCACCACGGCACCACCCACACCCCCTCACCCATACCCCCGCACCGAACTGAAACAGCCACCGGAAGACCCATTCCACATCGTGCGTAGCCGCGCCGCGCCGCGCACGGCCGGCGGACCGGCAACGCCAGTGGGAGGCACGCGACGCGCGGGGAGCCTCTCCCCTCGGATGAGAGCCGACGGACATCGGGCAGGCGAACAGGTCGGGTGCCGTCACGGCGCATCAGGAATATGGTCGCCCTATGAGTGACACTCGGTGTGAGTGTTGCGCCAGTGCCGTGCCGGAACTGACGGCCACCTGCGACCGGTACGCCCGCTATCCGACCTGCGAGCTGCCCCTGCTCCCCGGCTCGATCCTGGCCCTGTACACCGACGGACTCATCGAGACCCCCGGCGTCGACCTGGACGACGCGACCGCCGAACTCGCGCACCAGATCCAACAGATCGAAAGCGAGAGCATGGACGCCCTCGCAGACGCCCTGCTCGACCAAGCCATGAAGTCCGCGCCACGCCACGACGACATCGCCCTTTTGCTGATCAGGACCTTCGCGGGCCAGTGACGGGCTGCTCGCATCTCCCGTTCTCGGTCGGGGTTCGCAGCCGCCCCACCGGAGGGCCAGGCCCAGCGCCCCGAAGATCTCACTCAGGTATCCCTCTATCCCCGAACCGCTGCCACTCCTCGGGCCGATCTGCCGCGGAGACACGGCCGCCCACGCCGGAGCGAGTTCGCTGGTGTCCTGCGTCGGCGCACGGTTGCCGGTCAGGACCTCGGGCCGCTGCCAGCAGGCCCGTACAGATCCAGCAGGCGGGTCCGGGTGGACTGAAGTCGGTTCCCCACCACGGTAGCTACACAGCGTGTGATCGACAGTCCCAGCACCGGATCCTCCTCGATCAGGGTGCGCACCGCCGCCGCGTCGAATTCCAGTGCGTGCACCGGGCCGTGCGCCTCTGCGCCCAGCTGCCAGGTGTGCGGCGGGACCAGCCACGACCAGCCGAGCAGCTCACCCTGGCCGATGGCGTCGACAGTGGCCGCCCGGCGGCCGGGGACGTGTACGTCGAGAGCAACCAATCCGGTGATGACGGTCCAGAACCGGTCGGCCTTGCCGCCCTCCTCGAAGATGCGGGCGCCTGCGGGGAAAGACACGTCGACAGCGAACTGCAGCAAGCGGTCGCGGTCTTCGGGCGACAGCAGACTCAGCAAATTTGTCGTGGTGGCCATTCGGGCCTCCTGTCTCAGACCTACCGTGTGCGCGAAATTGCTTTCGGAGGAGCGGCGCCGGCCGGGGTTCGCGCGCAGCCGATCCGCTACCGGTCGGCTCGGGACGCCGCAGAAGCTGCCCAGGCTGCCGGCCGGAGGACGCCGCTTCATGTGGGTGGGCCATAAGGCCCCCTTCCGCCTTCGACCGCGATACGAGAGCTCCCTTCGGGAGGGTTCCCGGTCCGGTTTCCACGCTACCCGGACCGAGTCCTGCCAGCTGGAAACGTGCCGCGGGCCCATGAGGGCGAGGCCGCGGACTGTCAGCCTGGCGGTGTGAGGAACCCTCCGACGATGGCGCCGTAGGCGAGGTGGGCGGTGAGGGTGACGGCTGGTGTGCCGGGTCCGTAGTTGAGCATGAGGAAGCCGGGTGGTTCGAGCAGTGCGACGTGGGGGGCGCTGGTCTGGGGTGTGCCCATGCGGGGGTGGACGAGTGGCAGCAGGATGTTGACCAGTGCGGTGGCGGCGAACAGGCCGTGGACGAGGCCGAAGACGCATCCCAGCCACCAGCTGCTGTGGCCGAGGGCGACGAAGGCCGCGTAGTACAGCAGGGCGAAGATCTGGCCGTTGACGAAGTGCGCGCCGTAGCCGATGGCCTTGGCGCGGGTCCGGTCGCTGCTGAAGGCGGTGCCGAGCAGGAACGGCAGGTCGATGCGGGTGAGGTTGAAGGCGTTGGCCGCGCGCAGCGCCGTGGTCAGGACCAGGGTGCCGACGAACCCGCCCGCCAGCGCGGCCCAGATGCTCATGGGGTCTCCGCGATCGCGCAGGCGGCGCTGATCAGGGCCAGGTGGGTCAGGCCCTGGGGCAGGTTGCCGAGGAAGGCGCCGGTGGCCGGGTCGATCTCTTCACTGTAGAGGCCGACGTCATTGGCCAGGGCGACGAGCTGGTCCATGAGGTGGGCGGCTTCGTCGGCGCGGCCGGTGCGGGCGAGGGCTTCGGCGAGCCAGAAGGAGCAGGCGAGGAAGGCGCCTTCGGTGCCGGGTACGCCGTCGGGGCTGAGGTAGCGGCTGACGTAAGGGCCGTCCTGCAAGGCCCGCTGGATGGCGGCGACGGTGCCGAGCACGCGGGGATCGTCGGGCGGGCGGTAGCCGTGGAGCAGTCCGAGCAGCAGGGCGGCGTCCAGGTCGTCGCTGCCGGCGGAGCGCACGTAGCTGTCGAGACGCGGGCTGAAGCAGCGGTCGTCGACGAAGGCGGCGATGGCCTGCCGCTCGCGCCGCCACCTGAGGGCGTTCCGGTCCGGAATGAGGTGGCGTTGCGCCAGGTCGACAGCGCGGTCCAGGGCGAGCCAGCTCATCATCTTGGACTGGGTGAAGTGGTGGGGCTCGCCGCGTACCTCCCAGATGCCCGCATCCGCCTGCTGCCACTGGGTGCAGACGAAGTCGGCGGTCTCGGCCAGCCTGCGGGCGATGTCCGCGTCGAGCCGCCGGCCTGCGGTGGTGTACAGCCAGGCGGTCTGCATCAGTTCCCCGTAGGTGTCCAGCTGGAGCTGGTCGGCGGCGGCGTTGCCGATGCGTACGGGCGTCGAGCCTCGGTAGCCCGACAGGGGCAGTGTCCGTTCGGGGGCGCGGGTGCCGCCGTCGAGGCGGTAGAGGACGCGCAGGCGGGGGTGAGTGAGCTGGGAGGCGTGCATGAGCCACCAGAAATAGCCGGTGGCCTCCGGCGCGCAGCCCAGCTTCAAGAAGGCGTCCAGGGTGAAGGCGGAGTCGCGGATCCAGCTGAAGCGGTAGTCCCAGTTGCGTTGTCCGCCGAGGGATTCGGGCAACGAGGTGGTTGCGGCGGCGGCGACCGCGCCGGAGGGGGCGAAGACCAGCAGCTTGAGGGCGAGGGCGCTGCGCAGAACGGCCTCGCGCCATGGGCCGGCGTAGATGCGGCGGTCCGTCCAGTGCCGCCAGGTGGCTGTGGTGTGATCCAGGCGGGCCTCGCTCTCGGTGCGCGTGGGCAGGACCAGCGGTTCCTGGTGTGCGTACGGGAGCGCGATCAGCGCCCGGCTGCCGGCATCGGACCGGAAACGGGCTGTGACGCTGCCGGCGGTGGGCTGCGGTCGGCCGGCGGCCCAGGCGCAGACCGCGACGGCGTCCGGGCCGGAGGTGAACACCGGGGCGCCCGATCGGTGGCCGAGGCGCGGTGCGTGGGCGCCGTAGCCGAAGCGTGGCTGGATGCTCCAGCGCATGGGGACGCTGCCCGCCAGTCCCTCGATCCGCCGCACCAGCTCCCGCCCCGGTGCCAGGGACAGGGCGTCCGGCAGGGTCAGCGCGTCCGTCAGCCGGACCGTGCCGCCCGCGGTCGTGAACGTCGTCTCCAGCACGTTCGTGCCGGGCAGGTAGCGGCGGACGCTGCTGTAGGGCACGTCGGGCCGGAGAACGAACTGGCCGCCCCGGGCATCATCGAGCACAGCGGCGAAAAGGGTCGGCGAGTCCAGGTCCGGCCAGGCCAGCCAGTCCACGGAGCCATCGGCGGCCACGAGGGCTACGGAGCGGCCGTCCCCGATCACCGCGTAGTCCCGCAGCTCCGCATACCCGCCGGCACGGGCGGGCGGGGAAGCCGTGGCGGCATGCGGCCTCGTCGGCGCCTGCCGAGCATCCTTCGGCGCCGGTGATGCCGGACCCGGTCCGGGCGGTATGGCCGTCACCTGCGCAGGCGTCCTTTCATTGTTGCCCGGCCTCGGCCGGGGAGATCGGTGAGCCCGGCCGGGGTCACCGCGGGTCCGGCGACCGGGTCGGTGAGCCTGCCCGACAGCAGCCGTCGCCGAGCCGGACCGTGGAGCCGGATCGAGACGCCGCCGACGCTGAGCGGCGCGGTCCGTGGATCGCTCACGCGCTGTTCCTCCTTCCCGCTCGGCTGCAGGGCGAAGACCGCGGGCCCGCACCCTGGCCTGCACCCGGCATGGCGCCGTCGGCCGTGTACGGCTGCCGCCGGCGGCGGGGCGGCCAGACCGCTGTGCGGGCGCCGCACCCGCCGGGCGCGCCTCGTGGTGGCCGACCACAGCTGTCCATAACAGCCTGCTGGGACGGGGCCTACGGGGCAAACCCAGGCAGTGGTGTTCGACGAGCTCCGCCCGCGCCGCGCGCCGTCCACCGACCAGGACGGCGGGTCGGTGTCGGCTGCTGGTGTGTCGATGCCGCGGTCCACTTCGGCGCAGGCCATCACCGTGGGCGCCGCCGGTGCATGGCCAGGCGTCGATATCGCTGTCGCGACCTCCGGTGGTGGTCGCCGCGCTCCTGTTCACGATGACGTCGTGGCCGGTCAGCGGGCGGCCGTGGCAGTTCATGGAGATGTGGGAGAACAGCCGGTGCTCGCACGGGTACCGGCTCCTCGACCTTCCGCGCCGGTGGCCGACGACCGATGAGCACAACAATTGCCGCGATCCATTCTCCGTTTACTTACGGTATGTAATTACACGCCCCCTATGTCTCGTTAATCGTGCGGTAAGCTTCTTTACCGAGCCTTGACGCTCCATTGAGCGGCTGTTCGCTCATTGCGTGGGTTCGTTTTCCCGGGAGTCGTGAAGTCTCGGTGCGAGGGGGGCATGACATGGATCGAGTCGTCCGGGCCGTCGATGTGCCTGGAACCGGGGCCTCGTGCCGTCCGGCCGTCGCGAATCTCAGGGCCGTGCGCATCGACAAAACGGCCCGTGACAGCGTGCCTGAATCGGGCCGCGCCCATCTCAGGGGCTGACCTCCCGGCCCGACGTGACACCAGGTGGTACCCACCCGGAAACACACCGCCGCCCGGCCGGCCACGATTGCTCGGCCCGCGGGTAGGTGAGCCGGGGCCGAGCAACCCTGCCGCCCGGCAGGGCTCGGGCACACGCCGACTGGCCTCAGCCCTGGCGCTCACGAGCACGCCGGGACCGACCGGTCATGCCTGACCCGGCCATCCCGTACGTCCGGCCGTATGCCGAGCTCACCGGCAGCCGCGCGCCGCCCGAATCCACGAAGGCACTGACGCCGCCGCCGATCCGAACCGGAGGACAGACGCCCGTGCACAACACCACCGCCATGCTCATCGAACTCGGGGCCATCATCCTGGCCCTGGGACTGCTGGGACGCCTCGCCGGACGAGTGGGCTTCTCACCCATACCCCTCTACCTGCTGGCCGGACTCGCCTTCGGCCACGGCGGCATCCTCCCGCTCAGCGCCAGCGAGGAGTTCACCGCCACCGGCGCCGAGATCGGCGTCATCCTGCTGCTGCTCCTGCTCGGCCTGGAGTACAGCGCCTCCGAACTCGTCACCAACCTCAAGACCCAATACCCCTCGGGTGCAGTCGACTTCGTGCTCAATGCCGTGCCGGGCGCCGTCGCCGCACTGATGCTGGGCTGGGGTCCGGTGGCCGCCGTCGCGCTGGCCGGCGTCACCTGGATCTCCTCCTCCGGCGTGATCGCCAAGGTCCTGGGCGACCTGCGCCGGCTCGGCAACCGCGAAACCCCCGTCGTCCTCGGCGTCCTCGTCATCGAGGACCTCGCCATGGCGCTCTACCTGCCGATCCTCACCGCCCTGCTCGCCGGCGTCAGCCTGGCCGGCGGCGCCGTCACCCTGCTGATCTCCCTGGGCACAGTCGGCGCCGTCCTCTACCTCGCACTGCGCCACGGACGGCTGATCAGCCGGGCGGTCTCCTCCGACAACGCGGAAATGCTCCTGCTGGTCGTCCTCGGCCTCACCCTCCTCGTCGCCGGCATCGCCCAGGAACTCCAGGTCTCCGCGGCCGTCGGCGCCTTCCTCGTCGGGATCGCCGTGTCCGGCGAGGTCGCCGAAGGCGCCAGCAACCTCCTCACCCCGCTGCGGGACCTGTTCGCCGCTGTCTTCTTCGTCTTCTTCGGCCTGTCCACCGACCCCGCCGCCATCCCGCCCGTCCTCGTCCCCGCTCTCCTGCTCGCCATCGTCACCGCATGCACGAAGGTCGCCACCGGCTGGTACGCCGCACGCCGCGCCGGAATCCAGGGCGCGGGCCGCTGGCGAGCCGGCGGCACCCTCGTCGCCCGCGGCGAGTTCTCCATCGTCATCGCCGGACTCGCTGTCGGTGTCGAGCCGCGCATCGGGCCACTGGCCACCGCCTACGTCCTGATCCTCGTCATCGTCGGCCCGCTCACCGCCCGCTACACCGAGCCGCTGGCCCGCCGCCTCACCCGTCGGGCCACTGCGTCGGCAACGGCCTCCGCCCTCGCCGATACGGAGCAGGCAAAGTCCCACGCCAAGGTCTGAGGCACCGTCGGGCATGAAGCGGCACTTCCGGCCGTGCAGCCCCACCCGGGACGCAAGGTCTCCACGACCACGCGGGTCCCCGGTCCGGTCGGCGAACGCCACACCGGCTTCCAGGGGACCCGCAACCCGGCAACTGGCAGGAGGGCCAATGACCGTGCACGACAGGCTTGGCGCGTTTCTCGACGGTTACGTCCGGATCCTGGCGTACGCGCGTCCGGCGAACCGGCCGAGCAGCCCCGGGCCGAGGATGATCGCGCCGAACTCGATCAGGGAGACCGCTGACGAGTGCGCCGCGGATCACTCCCGCCCGAGGATCGCCGCAGCGGCTTCGACGCCCTCACGGGTGCCGATCAAGATCAGGGTGTCCCCGCCGGCCAGCCGGAAGTCCGGCCCCGGGGACGGGATCGCCTCGGCCCGCCGCAGCACCGCCACGATCGAGACGCCGGTCTCGGTACGCATCCGGGTGTCGCCCAGCACACGCCCGTTCCAGTGCGACGTCGCCGACAGCTCGATCCGCTCGGCCACCAGCCCCAACTCGGTCGTCGACAGCAGGCTCGGACTGTGATGCGCCGGCATGAGTGCGTCGATAAGGGCCGCCGCCTCACCCGAGGTCAGCCGCACGGACAGCGCACAGGCGTCCGGATCGTCCTTGCGGTACGCGCTCAGCGTCCGCGCCCCGTCCCGGTGCGCCACCACCGACAGGGGACGCTGCTCCCGCGTGGTGAGGTCGTAACGGACCCCGATCCCCGGCAACGGCGTACTGCTCATGCGCGCAGCACCCACGGTTGTCTCCCTGTCTGGTTCCGGCGCTTCTCTGGGCAAACTCTCATGACACCCTAACGACGGCCCGGAATTCGGCCTTCGCCAGTCCGTCCCGAGCCGACCGGGGGACCGGCTGCGTCCGATCGCCGCGGCACCAGAGCCGTAGGCACGACTGACGTGTGCCTCCACTGACGGGGAGCACCGGAAGGAAGCGAAAAATGATCGAGTGGGTGTCGCTCAGCACCGGGGCCCGGCCCGTCCCCCGCCCCGTGCCGACGCCGCTGGTGTGGGCCGCGGCCTTCGCCGGCGCGCTGCTGCTGGTGGCGCTCCTCAATGCTCTGGTCGGCACGGACCGGCCCTCGCTGGCCCTGGCCGGACTCTCCCTGCTGGCCACGCTGTTGGGTCTGTGCGCCCGATTCACCGCGGCCCCCGGCACGGCCGCCCTGTGCTGGCTGTTCCTCAACGGCTTCGCCATCCCGCCCGCCGGCACCCTCACCTGGGCAGGGCACCGCGACACGTTCTGGCTCGCCTGCCTGCTCGCCGCAACCATCATCGGCACGGCGCTGGCCCGCATGACCCACGCCCGCGCCGCCTACCGCCGAATCACCGAGGGCGTTGTGGCGGCAGATCCGGGCGACGGGCCGGGCTGTTGAGCAGGGTCGGTGTCCAGGGACGATCGGCTCACGGACGCCGGAGAGATTGACTCGCTCGAGCCGGGTCCGGTACGTCTTCGCGATCGTCGAGGAGCCGGCCGAGTGAGACGCGACGAAAGTCGCCGCGAGACCGCAGACGAGTGTGGCGTGTGGCTGCCAGAGTCCGGTGGAGTAACTCAGGCGCTGTCCAGGGCCTGGGTGAAGTCTGATCCATTGGCCTCCCACCGGTCGAGATCGAGGGTGAATGTCTGGACCGTTGGCACAGTCAATGGGGCAACGGTTGAGCCACCGTGCCTTGAGGTGGTTATCTTTGCCCCATCCATGTATTTGAGGCGCCGCGTAGCGCCGGACGGCGACGAGGCCGGGTCCGGACCGCGGTGCCTTCGTCGTGCCTGCTTGTTGTCCGCCACCCGGGACGACCGTGGGCACGACGCAGACCACTGCGAGGGGGCGGCGCACCGCCGTGAAGAGGATGTTCGTGGCTCCGGACCCGGGGCGCTTGAGGCTGCGGAACGCCACCCGCGCTGTTGTCGGTGTCGCTGCTGCCGTCGCCATTTCCGAACTCTGCGGGCTGTCGCTCACCGCATCGATCACCGGAGGGCTCGCGGCACTGCTTGCCCTCTTCACGGTCACCGATGCGACGGTCCGTGACCAGCGCATCACCACCGCCCTGCTTCCCGCCGTCGGATTCCCCGTGCTGGCGCTCGCCACCACACTGCACGGCATCACCCCGGCCCGTGACGCCGCGTTTCTGGCCGTCGTCTTCTGCGGGGTCTACGCCCGCCGCTGGAGCACACGGGGGCACGCGCTCGGGATCTTCGCGTTCATGAACTTCTTCATCACGCAGTTCCTGCACGCGGTTCCCGCTCAGTTGCCCGAGCTGTACACCGCCGTGGGCCTTGCGCTTTTCGCGGCCGGCGCCACGCGCTTCGTGCTCTGGCCCATCGAGCGGCGGACTCCACCTGCGGCGGCCCCGCCGGCCCTGCCCGGCAGCGGATTGGCGCGGCCCACCACCCGGCAAGCTTTCCAGGCCACTGCCGCCTCGACTCTCGCGCTTCTGGCTGGGCAGACGCTCTCCGAAGAGCGCTGGTACTGGGCCGTCGGTACTGCCTGGTGGATCTTCGTCAACACGGCTTCTCGCGGCGAAACCCTGGTCCGTGGTTTCCGCCGGGTCTTCGGAACCGTGATCGGTATCGCCGTCGGCCTGCTGGTCGCCATTCCGCTGCACGGCGCGCCCGCGCCGACGGCCGCCCTGGTCGCCGTCTGCGTCTTCGGCATCTTCTACACTGCCGCCGTCTCGTATTCCTGGATGATGCTGGCAGTGACGGTTATGGTCAGCTCGCTGTACGGCCTGCTGGGCGTGCTGGACCCCAACCTGCTCGGGCTCCGTCTTGCAGAGACCGCTGTGGGCGCGCTGTGTGCCGTGCTGGCCGTGGCCCTCGTCCTGCCGGTCAGCACGCATGCCACGAACGATGCCTGGATCCAGCGGGCACTGCACTGCGTGCACACGGTCACCGCCGAGGCGACGGCTCGCCTTGCTGGAGACCCGGAGGGCGACCCTGCCCCGCACGCCGCCGAACTTGAACTGCTGCTCGGCCGGGTACGGATGGCGCTTGCCCCGCTGATGCACCCTTTGACTCCCTTCCGTGCCCGGAAAGCCCGTGCCCGCCAGGTCATTGAGCTGCTCGACGACTGCGCTCGCGAAGTGCGGGGTCTGGTGTCCGTTGCCACCGATCCTGTCGCGTCGCACGACGCCCGTCTGGCCGCAGCCTGCTGGCGCGTCGAGGCAGCGGTGGAGGCACTCACTGTCAGCGACCTGGGGCGCAGGCGAGTGGCGTCCACCAGCGGCGAGACGCCTCAGCGGGACGGGACGGAGTCGGCCCTCGTGCATCTGCGTGGCCTGGAGAAGGCTCTGTCGGAGCTGGCGATGCCGCTTGGGTCGTCTCCGCGCCCTCCACTTGTCCGTTCCTGAACGGGAGGAGGAGCGTCGGCCCACGGTCCAGCGCTCCCTGCCAGACGCCAGACGCCAGACGCCAGACGCCAGACGCTCATAGCCGTTCGTTGAGAACTTTGGCTGTTCTCTCGTGAGGGAGCCCGGCACGAGGTGCCGGTAGATCCGGTAGGTGGCCTCGATCCCGGCCTGCTCGCGGTCCGCCTCGCCGGGACCGGTGTGGGCGCACTCGGCGCCGTACTGGCGGTGCTGTTCGTCCTGCCCGGTACCACCCACACACACCGTCACCGACGCCTGGACCCAGCCCGCGCTCTGAGTCCACGCCTGCCCCGCCGAGGCCGCCGCCCGGCCCACGCGCCCCGGCGGCCCCGCCGCCACGCCCGGTCGGCCGTGTCCCGTCCCCTGCCGACCGCTCGCGCCGCGCGTCCAAACCCCGCCGCAGGCTGCCATGTCGCCCCCTCGGCCTTGGTCTAGACCGCGCGTGATCGACTGCTACCGTCGGCCCGAACAGCGGCGGCACGAGAGGGGACAGCGGTGGCAGACGTCGGCAGGCGGCCCCAGCGGGCGTTCATCGGGTCGTTCACGGCGGCCGGCGGCCCCGGCATCGTGGCGGCGGCCGTGGACCCGCACAGCGGCGCGCTGACCGTCCTGAGCAGCGTGAACACCCTCGCCGACCCCGCGTACCTGGCCCTGTCACCGGGCGGCAACACGCTGTACGCCGTCAGCGAGACCGCCGAGGGCGCGGTCGCCGCGTACAGCGTGGCCGGGGATGTCCCGGAGCCGCTGGGGCCGTCCGTGCCGGTCGGCGGCAGCGGTCCCACGCACCTCAGCGTGTTCGACGGGCACGTCCTGACCGCCAACTACGGCTCCGGCAGCGTCACCGCCGTCCCCGTCCGGTCCGACGGCACCCTCGCCCCGGCGGCCTCCGGGCTGCTTCAGCACAGTGGCGCCGGTCCGCACACCCGGCGCCAGCAGGGGCCGCACGCCCACCAGGTACAGGCCGACCCGAGCGGACGCTGGGTGGTCAGCGTGGATCTCGGGACGGACTCCGTGCGGGTGTGCGACCTGCGCGACGGCACCCCCGTCCTGCACCGTGAGTCCGCCCTGCGTCCCGGCTCCGGCCCCCGCCACCTGGCCTTCCATCCGGGCGGCGGCCACGCGTACGTCGTCAACGAACTCACCCCGACCGTCACCGTCTGCCGCTGGGACGCCCCCGACGGCTCACTGAAGCCGCTCGCGGAGGTCCCCGTACTGCCCGGCGCGCCCGCGGGGGACGCCTACCCCTCCGGCATCGCCGTCTCGCCCGACGGACGGTTCGTGTGGACGGCGACCCGCGGCGAGGACGTGCTGTCGGTGTTCGCAGTCGAGGGCGGCGGAGAGGCCCTGCGCCTCGTCGGCACGGTGTCCTGCGCGGGCCGCTGGCCGCGGGCGCTCGCCGAGTCGGCCGGCTTCCTGTACGTCGCGAACGAGCGCTCCGGCGACGTGACCTGGTTCGTCCTCGACCGGGCCACCGGGCTGCCCCGGCGCGGCGGATCGGTCCGGGTGCCGGCGGCGTCCTGCGTAATCCTCGGCTGAAACCACTCTGCCCACCCTGCTCACCCGCACGAACGCAAGCACCCAGGCACGAACAGGAACGACGAAGGGCCCGCTCCTCGGTCGGGGAGCGGGCCCTCTCGGCGTCCTTACAGGTGGTACGGGCTCACGCCCGCCTCACCTACGACTGGCGGGCCGGTGTGCCCTGCGGCTGCTTGGGCGCGATGCCCAGGGCCGTCGTGTACTTGGCCAGGGCGAGCTTGCCGATGGCCGGGTACGGGCCGAGTGCCTCGGCGGACGCGCAGCCCGCCTCCCTGGCCGCCTCCTCCAGCAGCGTGGAGTCGATCTCGGGACCGATGAGGTACGGCGCCAAAGCCAGGTTCTGGGAGCCGGAGCCGCGCAGCTGCTCGGCGACGGAGGCGATCGAACCCTCCTGGTCGAGGGCCGCCGCCATCACCGGCACGGCCAGGCGCGCGGCGAGCAGCATGCCGGTGATCCCGGCGGCCTGCACGGCCTCCTCGCCGCCCACGGAGGCGAGGATGATGCCGTCCGCGGCCGTCGTCACGGTGAACAGGCGGGCGCGGTCGGCGCGGGCCAGACCGGCCTCGGACAGCCGCACGTGCAGCGCCTCGGCGAGCAGCGGGTGCGGTCCGAGGACATCGGTCAGGTCGGCCGCCACGCGGCTGTCCATGACGGCCTGGCGGACCTGGCGCAGCAGGGCGCTGTCCGGACCGGCGAGCAGCGGCACGACGACGGCGACCGGGCCGTCGGGCTCCTTGACGTCCACCCCGGCGGCGCGGGCCTGCTCATAGCGGGCGGTGCGCTCGCCGGCGGCATGCGCCAGGACGGACTGGAGGGTGGGGAACTCCGCGTCGTCCCCGTCGAGGTACCCGATGCGCGCGTCCAGACCGGGAAGCTCGGAGCGGGCGATGCTCACGACTTCCTCGGCGAGGCCGCGGACGGCGGCGCTCGGCGTACCCGGCACCGCGAGAACGAGCGCGGGCGCGCCCTCGGGAGCCGCCAGGGGCTCGGGTCGGCGGTGCCGCCCGGGCTGGCGGGGGCGCGGCATTCGTACAGGGAGGCCGGACGCGGGCCCAGTGGGGGAGCTCATGGCGCCGCATGTTACTGGCTTCCTGGGCTCCCCTGTTCGGGGAGGGTGCAGGTGAGCGGTATCCGTCCGGTTTTGTCTGATGAGTTACGTACGGATCAGAAGTGATCAGCATGTATTCCGGGCGACTTGCCCTCGAAGGGGGCAATCCCCCCTTTCCGTCATGACGTGCCGTTCACGCCGCCGGACGCGTCGCAGCCACCCGCAGGAGCCACCCACAGCATCGTCTCGTCGACGGGCAGACCGAGGCTGCCGGCCGCGAGATCGGTGGCGAGGCGGACGGCACCGTCCAGCGGATCCCCGGCCGCCGGCACCCGCCGCGCGTACGGCAGCCGCCGCGCCAGTTCCTCGGTCAGCGGTTTCAGGAGCGGCTCGCCCAGGTTCACGAGGCCGCCGGTGACGGCGACGCGGGGGCGGGCTTCCGCGTCCGGCGGGCAGACCGCGGCGGCCGAGTCGGCGATGTGCCGGGCCGCCGTGCGCAGGATGCCGGCGGCGACCTGGTCTGCCGCCGCGCAGGAGGCCACCCGGGGCGCGAAGGAGGCGAGGACGGCGGGGCGGTCGGGGCGCGGGTAGAGCAGGCCGGGCAGGCCGGGCACAGGCCCGAACTGCTCCTCCGCGCAAGCCAGGAGTGCGGCGGAACCGCCGTCCCGGCCGTCGTGGGCGCGCAGGGCGGCTTCCAGACCGGCCCGCCCGATCCACGCGCCGCTCCCGCAGTCGCCGAGCAGATGGCCCCAGCCGTCCGCCCGGTGCCAGGCCACCAGATCGGTGCCGACCGCGATCAGTCCGGTTCCGGCGGCCACGACGGCCCCCGGACCGGTGCCGAGCGCACCGGCGTAGGCGGTGACGGCGTCGGCGGCCAGGGCGGTCGTGCCGACGCCGAACTCCCGCGCCAGGGCGCCCGGCAGCTCGGCCCGAAGTGCCTCGCCGAGGGTGGCCAGCCCGGCGGCGCCGATCACCGCCGCGGTCGGCCGGGACACACCGGTCTCCGCCTCCAACGCCCGCACCATGGGCACCAGTTGCTCCATGAGGTGCCGGGGGTCGATGCCTCGCGCGCCGGTCCGCACGGGGACCCGCGACGACCGTGAGGCCGGCTTGCCTCCGTCGGCTCTGCCGAGAGCCACCCGCAGTCCGGAGCCGCCCGAGTCCACGGCGAGGACACCGGGGGAGGGCTCCGTACCCGCGGGCGAGGTCACGGCAGGCGCCGGTCCACGGGCCGGCCGCCCTGCCGGATCAGCAGGTCGTCGGCCCGGCTGAACGGCCGCGAACGCAAGAACACACATTCCGCCGGCATGGGCGAGGGATGCGCCGACTCCACCGAGGGCGGGAGCCCCGGGCCGGTGTTCGGCTCCCGGCAGATGGTGATCGGGCTGCCGGGCAGCGGCCGTACGGCGGGCGCGGCCGAGACGGACCGGCCCACCGGGGGTGCGGGCGTTTCGAGATCGGGGTTTGCGCGGTGAGAGGCCGGCGAGACGTGATGACCATGGCTCAGTGGCTCGATCATTGGCTGCAACCGGCTCCCTTCCTTCCCGGTGACCGTCCGCGCGATCTGCAGCAGCGGGCTCGATGACCTTGACGAGGAGGAAGAGTAGCGCCGAGACGGGCGTACGCAGGTGAGGGGCCTTCGTGTGTGCGCGGGACCCAGGTGTGAGCCAGTAGGGTGACGTGTTGTGGCACCACGACCTTTGCATGAACTTGTTGAAGCAGGCTGGGCGAAGGCTCTGGAGCCTGCGGCTGAACGTATCGCCCACATGGGTGACTTCCTCCGGGCCGAGATAGCGGCCGGCCGGACCTACCTTCCGTCCGGGGCGAACGTCCTGCGGGCCTTCCAACAGCCCTTCGACGACGTTCGGGTCCTGATCGTCGGTCAGGACCCCTACCCCACACCGGGTATGGCGATCGGGCTGAGCTTCGCGGTCTCGCCGGAGGTGCGTTCGCTGCCGGGAAGCCTGGAGAACATCTTCCGGGAGATGCACTCCGACCTCGGGCTGGCCAAGCCGTCGAACGGCGATCTGACGCCGTGGACGCAGCAGGGTGTGCTCCTGCTCAACAGGGCGCTGACGACGGCCCCGCGCAAACCCGCGGCGCACCGCGGCAAGGGCTGGGAGGAGGTCACCGAGCAGGCGATCAGGGCGTTGGCCGCACGGGGCAAGCCGCTGGTGTCGATCCTGTGGGGGCGTGACGCGCGCAATCTACAACCGTTGCTGGGGGAGCTTCCGGCGATCGAGTCCGCGCACCCGTCCCCGATGTCGGCGGACCGGGGCTTCTTCGGTTCGCGGCCTTTCAGCCGGGCCAACGACCTGCTGCTGAGGCAGGGCGCCCAGCCGGTGGACTGGCGACTTCCGTAGGCAGACTGCGCCCAGGACTCGGCGGGCGGCAGGCAGGCTGCCCGTGAGGGCCTGGCGGGCGGCCTTCCGCCCGGGACGCTCCCGGTCGATCCGCGAGGCGGACGCTGATGACGGACACGGGCGGTCGACCGGCCGCTTCCGCGGTGTGTCTGCGACCCAGATCTGCCGATCGCTCGGCTCGGGAGCATGGCGCCGACCGCATCCCCGCCCGGGGCGCCGGGGCGCGCCGGGCGTGTGTGGCCCACTGGAGGCCGGTGCGGTCCGCGATCCGTCAGCCCGTGACGGCCGCGGCCAGCGCGGCCGTCACCAGGCCGGAGGCGGCCAGGACCAGGGAGGCCTGGGTGTAGCGGTGCTTACGCCAGGCGATCTTCGACATCACCACCAGCTGACGGCTCAGTGCGGGCAGCGGGTCCGTCGTACGCAGGATCTGCGCGAGGTCGTCGGGCGCCAGACCGCGCAGGTCGCCGAAGTAGATGAAGCCCTGGCCCGGCCGGGAAACCTGCGTGTCCCTCATGCGGGGCGCGACCGCCAGGACGGCCAGCAGGACGGCGACCGTCAGCAGCCCCATTCCCACGGTCGCCAGTGCCGGGACGGACAGGCCCGGCACAGCTCCGCCGGCAGCGGACCGCGACGAGGAACGGAGAACGGCGGTGAGGGCCAGAGCCGCCGATTCGACGGTGAGTGCGAATACCGCCTTGGCGTCCACCTTCCCCGTCCAGTCGGCGAGCGCCGCGTGAATGCGCCAGGCGGTTTCGCCCGCGGTCGCCTGGGTGGAAACCGGGGAGGCGGACGGCGAGTTTCCCGAAGGGTCAGACATATGCGTCTCCTTGTGGCGCGAACGGCCGCTTCCACTTGTATCTCGACCGTGTTCATCGGTCTGCGTCATTCGGCGCACGCCAACTTCCCTGTTCTGTAAGCTCCCTTCCACGCGGACAGGGTGGGGGAGGCCTTTTCGTGTCAGAGGAAAGATCTTTTTCGGGCCGGCATATGGGCCATGAACCCTTTACCCCAGATGAATTGCTCTATTTTCGCGCGGCGGGCCGGGTCCGTAGCTGGGAACGTGGCGTGTCACTGATGCGGGAGGGGGGTCCGCCCGACTACGTGGTGCTCGTGCTGAGCGGACTCGCCAAGGTCACCGCCGACTCCGGCAACGGCTACACGAGCGTGCTCGCCCTGCGCGGGCCCGGCGAACTCGTCGGCGAACTCTCCTGCCTCGACGGCACCCGACGTTCCGCGACCGTCACGGCGCTCGAACGGCTCGAAGGCGTGAGAGTCGGCAGTGAGGCGTTCCTCCGACTGCTCAACACCCATGCCTCATTGACTCTGGCCGTGCTGCGCAGCGTCGTGGGACGGCTGCGGGACTCCGACACCCTGCGCACCGAGCGGGGCGCGCGGTCGTCCCGGTCGATGCTCGCCCGGGTGCTGCTCGACACAGCCGTACGGCACGGAGAACCGGTCGACGACCCGCGGGGCGCGCTCGCTGTCCGTATGAACCAGCAGGAGCTCGCGGGCGCCGCGGGTGTCTCCCGTGAGTCGGTGGTGCGCTCGCTGCGCGCCATGCAGGAGGCCGGTCTGGTCACCACCAGCCGTGGCCGGACCTGCGTCCTGGACCTTGCCGAAGTCCGGCGCTGGGCCGAGGAATGAGCCGTGTCCGCGGGTGACCGCCGCGCTTGCGCGTGACGGCCGTGATCGCTGTGACGCGGTACGTCATCCGGTGCTGTGCGTCATCTGACGCTGTGGACCGACCCGGGCCCCGGATATGCATGGCGAGGGCACTGTGGACCGCCGGTCACGGGGCGGTGGTCCACGGTGTCGCACCTCTCGTAAGAAGGATGGATCGATGAAGCCCAAGACCCAGGTCTACTCCATACTCGTCGTCGACATCGAGAGATTCGGCCGACGAGCCAATCCGGTCCAACTCTGGCTCAGAGAACGGATGTACGAAATCGTTGGAAAGGCGTTCTCGGAATCCGGGATCGATGTCGAGAGCGGTCCGAAGCCGTCCGACCGGGGGGACGGATTCTTCTGGCTGCTGTCGGGAACGGACCGCACCGCGCTCACCGGGCGGTTCGTCGAGGTGCTCGACCAGAAACTGCGCGCCCACGCCCGCACGAGCAACGAGGAGGGCGCGCTGCGGCTGCGCGTCGCACTCCACCAGGGCGACGTGACGGACGACGGTCCCGGTTGGGTCGGCGAGGAACTGAACACCGCCTGCCGCCTGGTGGACATCGAACCGCTGCGTACGGCGTTGGCATCCGGGCCGCGGGCCGGTCTCGCTCTGGCCGTCTCCGGGGATTGGCACCGGCAGGTCGTCCGCCACGAGGACTCCTCGGTGGCGAGTGACACCTTTCGGTGCGTCCCCTTCGACGCGAAGGAGATCCGGGGCGCCCAGGCCTGGATCAGGGTCCCCGGCTACGACGCGCCGCCCGGTATCTCGGGCACGCGCACCGAAGGCGCGAGCCGGGGCGCGGCCACCGGTCGCGACGGCGGGACCACCCGAGCCGACGGCGGTGCTGCGCAGGGCGACGGTGGGAACACCCGCGGCGAGGGCGGGCGCGGGGACGGTGCGGCACCGGCCGGCCAGGGCCCCTTCGCGGGCGCCCGGTTCGACCGGGTCAACCAGGTGTTCGGCGGGGACCAGATCGTGCACGGAGGACAGACCTTCCAGTGGGGCTCCGACCCGGAGGAGTCCGCCGCACGCGACGGCGGAGACGGGAACGGTGCCTGATGGCGGACGACCCGCCCCCCGGCGGCCCACAGCCTGATCCGACACCCGAGCCGCACGGCGTCCCGAAACCCCAACAGGGCCTGCGCGAGGGCCTCTCGGCGCTGCGCGGCACCCGCGGAGCCTCCGGGGAGCGGCTCGACGCGGAACGCGACGCCGTCAACGGCCTGCGAATATCGGCGGCCCAGGTGTTCGGAGGGGACAGCTACGTCTTCCAGGTCAGCGGCACCGCCGCGAGCCCCCGGTTCTACCGGCTGACCGCCGAGAACCTGGACGAGACCCGGGAGGCGTTCGCACCGCCCGGCGGCATCGACGCGGTCGTCCGTGAGGTGGCGGCCCGTGCCGTCACCGTCCTGCGCGGACCGCACGGCACCGGCAAGGAGGCCCTGGCCCGAGCCGTGCTCCAGCAGGCGGGACACCGCGTCCTGCACCTGCTGGAACCCTCGACCGACCTCGCGCTCCTCGACGACACGGCCCTCACCCCCGGCGTCGGCTACCTCCTGCCCGACGTTCCCCAACGGGGCGCGGACCTGCTGAGCGCGTTCGAACTCCAGCGCCTCGAAGCCCTGTTGCGCCGCAAGGACTGTCGGCTCGTCCTCACCGCCCAGGCCGCCGTGCAGTTCACCGACCCGCGCGTACGGCCCGCCGTGACCGACGCACCCGGCCCCCCGCCCCTGCGCGCGATCGTCGCCCGCCAACTGGGCTGGCGGCTGGGCACGGCCGGCGCCGCCCGCGCCCGGCGCATCCTCGCCCGCCCCGACGTCGTACGGCTGCTGCGCGAGCGGCTCGGCGACGGCGTGGACGCCGGGACGGCGGCCGACCTGGGCCGCGACCTGGCCGGGGCCGCGGCGGCGGTCGGCGACGACGAGATCGTCGCCCGGGTCCGGGCCCGCAAGGACCTGCACGAGGAACAAGCGGTCGCCCACTGGCTGCACGACATGGCGGACCTCGCCGAACAGTGCCTCGCCGTCGGCATCGCCGTGTTCGGCGGGGAGGCGTACGAGACGGTGGCCACGCTCTCCCGCGACCTGGAGGAACGGCTCCAGGTCGCCGAGAGCCCCGACAACCCCGTACGTCCCCGGGGAACCAAACTCACCGGGACCCGCACCGCCCGGCTGAACGCCGTCCGCGCCAAGCTGGTGGACTCCGAGGTCGCCACCCGGCACGGCGGCGCACGCGGCAAGGTGGTCCGCTTCCAGGACCCCGGCACCGCTCGACGGGTCCTCGACCACGTGTGGAGCGAGTTCGACGTGATGCGCGACGCTCTGCCCGGCTGGCTGCGAGACTCCGCGGCCCGGGGGCTGTCCACCGTCGGTGTGCGCGCGGCGGTCGGCGCCGGGACGATGGCCCGGCATGACTTCGAAACCGTTCGGGCCCGTATCCTGCGGCCCTGGGCGGCCGACAAGGACACCGAACTGCGGGACGCCGCGGCCATCGCGCTCGGCGTCGCCGCCCGGGAATCGGGCCACGCCCTCGCCGCGTACAACCTGGTCATGGCGTGGAGCGCGGACCACCACTCCCCGGAACTGCGGGCAACCGCCGCGCGCACCTGGCGCGTCGTCTTCGAACGCGACGGCGACGAACAGGCCTGGGGCTGGCTGCACCAGTTGGCCGGGGCGAAACACGTGGCCGTCATCGAGGCCCTGTGCCGCAGCCTCACCGAGTACATGGCCCTCGACGGCGGCCGGTACCGCTCCGACGCCCTCGACCTGCTCGACCAGTGGGCGGTCACCGGCCTGCACGACCCGCAGCGCCGGGCCTTCGGCGAGCTGGCCTTCCTCTACGCCGCGGCCGACCTGGTCGGCCCGCCGCCCCCGTCCCCCGCCGGACGGCGCTGCTCACCGCCACCGCACACGATCCGGTGCAGCGGGCGGACATCGCCGCCCTGTGGCGCCAGACGGTCAACTCGGCGCTCACCTACGGCATGGCGCACGACGTCCTCACCGACTGGGCCCGTCTGGTCGACCACGACCCGCGCGGACGCGCGGCTCTCGCGCTGCTGCTGGCCGACGTCGCCGGCGACCGGCGCACGAGAGTGATCCTTCGGCATCTGGCCGACGGTTGGATCCGCGGCACCGCGGGAAGCAGCGCTCCCCGTTGCGGCCACCGTCTACTCGCCCGTCTCGACGCAGGGAGCGGCTCACCGTGACACCACAGGAAGCAACACACCAATCCCTCTTCACGGGCCCGCTGCCCGTGAGCATGTCGGACCGGGGCGGCTCGGTACGCCCGGGCCAGGCCATCCTGTTCAGCAGCGAGGAAGGCGAACTGACCGAACTGCCGCGCAAACCCACGGCGTTCGGCTCTCTGCGCTACCGCTACCGGTACGAGGTGGACCTGTCGGACCACACGGTGAGCTGGTCGGAGCCGCTGCAGAGCGGCACCGGCGGATTCCACTTCCAGGCCGCGTTCGAGGCCCGCTGGAAGGTCTCCGAGGCGGCGGAGGTCGTCCGCCGCGGCATCCGCTCCGTCGGCGACGGGCGGGACGCGGTGTGCGTGGCCATGCGCGACCTGCTCTGGCCGCACGCCGCGCGGTACGGGATCGAACGGATGGAGGAGTTCGCCGGGTTCGTGCGGGGGTCGCTGTGCAGTCGGCCGCACCGGCTGGCGACCGGCCTCACCGTGGACTCCCTGATCGTGCGGATCTACCTCGACGAGGCCGCGGCCGGCCATCTGCGAGCACTCAAGCAGCGCGACTTCGACAAGCAGCTCGCCGTCGCGGGGCACGCCGTGGCGATGACCGAGCACACCCTCGACCAGGAACTCCAGACCGAGCGCAGGCAAGCACTGCTGGCGGCGGCTCGCGGCGAGGGCGGCCTGCTGGTCGAGCTCATCGCTCAGGACCCGTCGAAGCTTCACGAGATCATGCGTGAACTGGGCCAGCGGCACGACGTGGCGGTGGAGCAGAAGGGCCGCATGCTGCGGGACCTCGTCGAAGCGGGCCACATCCAGCCCGCCGAGGCCCAGCAGATGTGGTACGAGATGCACAGCCCGGCCCCGCTGTTCGGCGGCACCGCCGCGCTCCCGGGCACTGCGCCCACCGCTCCCCCCGCGCAGCTGACGCAGGGACCTGCGGCGGTTCCGGCCGGCCATCCGGCGTCGGCCGGCCCTGCGCCCGGCGGCCTGCCGGGCGGCGCGACCGGGGGCCCGGCCGTCGTGGCGGGCACGGTGGTTCCCGCCGCGGGCGCACAGAAGCCGCCCAAGCCCCGGCGGCGCGCGGGAGCGACGGCGTTTCCCGCCGCCGGTACGGCCACGTCGATACCCCCTGCGGCCGATCCCGCTCCGCCTGTCCCACCCGCCTCGCCGCAGGCTGCTGCCCCCGTCC